>JBEBBF010000029.1:0-3469 GCA_041158545.1 Pseudomonadota bacterium
AAGTCATTCCCCAGATCGTAGTGGGCCATGATGTTGCGCTTGCTGCCGGCCCGGCTGTTGCGGTTGAACCAGTGCTGCACCCGCGCCGTCAGCAGTTGCCGCCAGGAGCCATACACCGCCCGGCGCAGCGCCTCGCGGTTGCGGGCGAACAGGGCCAGCAGCGCGGTGAGGTCGGGCGAATCCCACTGGCCGTCCAGGTAGGCTTCGGCCAGGCCGATGTCGCCGCGGGCCAGCACGCGGCTGAAGACGGCTTCGGCGTGCACCTGCAGCGTGACGCCGCGCTCGCCCTGGCCGCACAGCACGCTGCTGCCGTTGGGCAGGCGGATCTCCAGCCGGCCGCCGGACAGCTTGTCGAGGAGCGCCAGCACGGTGCGGGTGTCGCGCGCCAGGGGCGCATCGCTGCTCAGGAGCAGGGCCGGATTGACGATCGGGTTCATGGGGACGATTCCTGTAAGGGGCTGGGGGCGGGAGCGGGATGGGTGCCAGGAGCAGGATTGGGCGCGGGATGGGGGCCAAGATGCGCGCCGCGGAACGGCACGCCCTTGAGCCATAACTTCAGCGCCTGCCAGTGGATGCGGGCGAACACGCCCAGGGTCAGCAGGGGCATGCGCAGGAAGGCTCGGAGCAGGGCCGGCGTGGACCAGGGCTGCGGCTTGCCGGAAATCGAGGTGCGCAGCAGCTCGCCGGCCGCGTCGTCGTAGTCGATGCGACAGCCTTGCAGCGGCCCCTGGCGCTGGAAACGGAAGCGGTAGCCGCCTTCGACTTCGTTGAACGGCGAGACGTGGAAAAGCTTTTCGGCGCGCAGCTCGGTGCCGTCGGCCAGCGGCGCGCCGTGCTGATGCAGCAGGTAGCTGTGGGTGCCGCCGAAGGTGTTGTTCACTTCCGCCAGGATGGCGACCAGCTGCCCGTCCCGGTCGTGGCAGAACCAGAAGCTGACCGGGTTGAAGACGAAGCCGAGCACCCGCGGAAAGGTCTGCAGCACGATCTCGCCGTCGGCGGGCAGGCCGTGCGCGTGCAGCAGGTCTTCGATCCACGGCAGCAGCGGGCTGCCGTCCCGCGGGCCGTGGTCCCGGCTGTGGAAACTCAGCAGCTTGCGGCGCTCGATGCCGAACAGCGCGCATTCCGCTCCGGCCAGCTGGCGCAAGGGCAATTGCACGTAGAACACCGGATAGACGAAGGCATTGACCGCCGGCCGCAGGCGCCGGTGCATGACCTGGCCGAGGCAGAGTGTGGGCCGGATGGGCATGGCCGGACTCAGGCGATGGCCGTTTCGCGCCGCAGGTCGACGACGCCCCCCTGCCACGGCGCCTGCACGCCCAGGGCGTTGGCGACGTGCAGGGCCGACTTCAGCCCGTCTTCGTGGAAGCCGTAGCTGCCCCAGGCCCCGGCCAGCCAGATGCCGCCTTCGCCCTGCACGGAAGCCAGCCGGTGCTGCGCGGCGATGGCCGGGGCGTCGAAGATCGGGTGGGCGTAGTCGAATTCGGCAATCACCCTGGCCGGATCGGGCTCGCGCACCGGGTTGAGCGTCACCACCACCGGCGTGGCGAAGGGCAGGGGCTGCAGCTTGTTGATCAGGTAGGACACGCCGACCGGCTGCGAGTGGGCGTCCGCCCCCGGCTCGCCCGGCCCGGCCAGGTAATTCCAGGCCGACCAGAGCTTTTTGTCCCTGGGCAGCAGGGCCGGATCGGTGTGCAGCACGGCGCGATTGGGCTGGTAGCGGATGGCATCAAGCACCGCCCGCTGGCCGGCGCTGGCCGTAGTGCCGAGGATGGCCAGGCTCTGGTCGCTGTGGCAGGCCAGCACCACCTGATCGAAATGCGCGCTGCCCTGGGCGTGGGTCACGCGCAGACCGCCGGCCTCGTGGCGCACGGCCTGCACCGGGCAGGCGAGGCGGATGTCGCCGAGCTGGGCCGCCATCCGGCGGACGTACTCCCGGCCGCCGCCCTTCACGGTGCGCCACATCGGCCGGTCGAAGATTTGCAGCAGGCCGTGGTTCTGGCAGAAGCGGATGAAGGTGGCCAGCGGCATGTCCAGCATCTGGCCGGTCGGGCAGGACCAGATCGCGGCGGCCATCGGCAACAGATACCAGTCGGAGAAAGCCGGCGAGTAGCGGCCGGCGGCCAGGAAATCCCGCAGGCTGCGGCGGTCGTCGGGGTGGCTGAGCAGCCAGGCCGTGCTTTCCCGGTTGAAACGCAGGATGTCGGAGAGCATGGACCAGAAGCGGCGGCGCACCAGATTGCGCTTCTGCCCGAAAAGGGTGGCCAGGCTGCTGCCCGCCCATTCCAGATCCGGCGTCTCCAGGCTGACGGCAAAGGACATCTCGGTTTCGACGCTCTCGACGCCGAGCAGCGCAAACAGCGCGATCAGGTTGGGATAGGTCTTGTCGTTGAAGACGAGAAAACCGGTATCCACCGGGTGGGTCTGGCCTTCCAGCGTCACCTCGACGGTGTGGGTGTGGCCGCCGAGGTAATCGCCGGCTTCGAACAGCGTGACTTCATGGCGGCGGGACAGCAGCCAGGCCGAGGCCAGACCGGAGATGCCGGCGCCGATGACCGCGATGCGTTGGGCGTTCATTGTGGGCTCCTCGGGGCTGTGCCTCAGCGGGCATTCAGGAATTGGTCGATCTTCTTCAGCAAATCGCGGTCGTCGGGCTTGGTGAAGCTGCTGTAGGCCACCACCTGGGTCGCGTCGCGGTTGATCAGGTATTTGTGAAAGTTCCAGCGCGGCCGGCTGCCGGTGATGCCGGCCAGCTGTTGGTAAAAGGGATGGGCGTTCTTGCCCGACACCACAGTCTTGCTGAGCATTGGAAACTGGACGCCGTAGGTCAGCCGGCAGAAATCGGCGATTTCCTTGTCCTTGCCCGGCTCCTGTTCGCCGAAGTCATTCGACGGAAAACCCAGCACGACCAGACCCTGGTCCTGGAGGCGGGCGTAAAGCTTTTCCAGGCCGTCGTACTGCGAAGTGAAGCCGCAGTAGCTGGCGGTATTGACCACCAGAATCACCTTGCCCGCGTAGTCGCAAAGGGAAACCGGCTTGCCATCCTGCAGACTGGAAAACCGGTGATCGAGCAGGCCGGGGCAGGCCGCGCCGGCCACGCCGCTGTGCATGCCGAATGAAAGCAGGCCCAGGATTCCCCACAGTCGCTTCAGAAACGTGTGCCTGTCCAACCTGCCGGTGTTTGTCCTAGACAAAATAATGTTTTGTTCGTACAGTAGTGATCAGGTGACGCCTTGTCAACAGTCTGTCGAAAGTTTGTTCAGGACAAATTGTGAATTCTCCCAACTTCAGCATTGCCGCCGTCGAGCGGGATACCGGCCTGTCCAAAGACGTCCTGCGGATGTGGGAACGGCGCTATGGTTTCCCCGTTCCGGACCGGGACACCAACGGCGAGCGCGCCTATCCCTCCGAGCAGGTCGAGCGCCTGCGCCAGATCAAACGCCTGATGGATCAAGGGCATCGCCCCGGAAAA
>JBEBBF010000030.1:0-3371 GCA_041158545.1 Pseudomonadota bacterium
GCCGCTGCTGGAAGAAGTGGAAGACGTGCTGGAACTCCCCGGCGCCGTCCAGCCGCAGCGGATACGCCTGGGCCAGGGGCATCACGCCGGGGTGCCCGCCATTGGCTTCTGGGGCGACAGCCACCTCGCCGCAGCCTTCTTCACCGATGAAATGCTGGTCAGCCTCGGTCTGGGCAAGGACGAAGTGAAACCCGGCCTGCTGCCGCCGACGATGGGCCGCGCCGGAGTCCGGCTGCCGCTGCGCAAACACTGCAAGTCGCCGGGCTGGCGCTTCGTCAATGCCTACGCGGCGCGGGGCGAGGTGCAAAAGGTCGGCCCGGCGCTGACCGTGCTGGAAAACACCAAGGAGGACGCAGCGCTGTGGATCGACTTCCGTTACCCGGACACCCGCCCGGCGCTGAGCCAGCTGACCGTGCTGTTCCGGGAAATCGACGATCAGCCGGTGCTGCTGGAAATCGAAGTCGATGACAACCCGGCCAAGCAGTTGACGCTGGAGAAAGGCGAAAGCCAGCTGCAACTCAGCGCCGCCCTGCTCCAGGCCCAGGTCCAGGCGTTTTCCCAACTCAAGCTGCGGGTGCTGCAAGGCACGCTGGCCCTCGAAGGCTTCGCCCCGGTGTATGTCGCGCCGGCCCGGCTGCGACTGGACCTGTTCGGCATCCCCGGCGCCACGGCACGCAGCTGGAAAGTCGCCGACCCCGGCTACCTGCGCAGCCGGCTGAGCGCCCCGGACTATGACCTGGTGATCCTCGAATACGGCACCAACGAAGGCGCCGACCGCAATTTCGACCCGGAAAGCTACCAAAGCGGACTGGCAGCCTCGCTCCGCGGCCTCAAAACCAGCTTCCCCGACGCGCAATGCCTGCTGATCGGCCCGACCGACCGCGGCGTGCTGGTCAAGAAAGCCGCCCGCGCCGACCCCCGGAAAAAACACGCCGGCAAGGCCGCCCACGCCAGCCCGCGCCGGGCGGTGGCCAGCCGGGGCGAACTGCTGAAGTTCGCCAAAATCCACGCCCGGATCGCCGAAATCCAGAAGAACCTGGCCCAGGCCAACGGCTGCGGCTTCTGGGATTGGCAGTTGGCCATGGGCGGGCCGGGCGGCGCCTACAAATGGTTCTTCCACGCGCCGGCGTGGATGGCCAGGGACCTGATCCACCTGACCCGCGGCGGCTATCAGGAAAGCGCCCGGCTGTTCGTCGCCGACACCGGCATTGGCGACTGGCTGAAATAAGCCGAACGCGCCCGATGCGGATACGGCTGCTGCTCCTTGGCCTGACCCTGCTGCTGCCGCTCTCGCGGGCGCAGGGCAGCGGGCTGGAAACCGGCAACAGCCCGGCCTGGAGCCGGCTGCAGCAACGCCTGCAAGCCCAGGGCCAGAACGGCCCGGCACCGCCGCTGCGCATCCTGCACATCGGGGATTCGCACACCGCGGCCATCGCCTTTTCCGGACGGCTGCGGGAACTCTGGCAGCAACGCTACGGCGACGGCGGCCCCGGCCTGCTGCCGCCGGGCAAAATCCCCGGCACCAACCCCGCCCCGCTGCCACTGCGGCAAGGCCCCGGCTGGCAGGCCCGCCAGGAACGCAAGATCGGCAACGACAGCGGCCTGGGCGGCTACGCCGCACAAAGCCAGCGCCCCTACCAGTTTCTCGGCCTCAGCCTGCCCACCGACCACCCGGACACCCGGCTGATCCTCTACACCGACCCGGAGAAAATCAGCCAGGCCGCCCGCTACCGGGTCTTCCTCGACCAGAAGGAAATCCCGGCGCTGACCCGCTCGCCAAACGGCCGCAGCTTCCACCTGCTGCCCGCCGGCGGCACCCAGCTGGAAATCCTCTCCGGCAGCGGCGGGCCGGCCCCGCGGCTGCGCGGGCTGACGCTGCTGCAGGAAGGCCGCGGCGCCAGCTACGCGGTCGTCGGCGTCAACGGCGCCGGATTCCCGCTGCTGCAGGAATGGCAAGGGGAAACCGTGCGGATGCAGATGGCGGACTTCCAGCCGGACCTGCTGATCCTGGCCTTTGGCACCAACGATGTGGTCACCAGCGCCTTCAGCCCGGAAGCCCTGGCCCAGACCCTGCAGCAGACCGAAACCTGGCTACGCCGCTACGCCCGCAACGCCGCGGTCCTGCTGCTGCTGCCCCCCGACCTGCTGCGCCCGAGCGCCCAGGTCCAGCGCAACCTGCAGGTGCTGCGCGAGCAACTCCACGTCAACGCCCGCAAGCACGGCTGGCTGCTGTGGGACTGGTCCCGCGTCCTCCGCGGCAGCGGCCGCCCGCTGAACGGCCCCGAAGGCCTTTATTCCCAGGACGGCATCCACCTCAGCGCCGCCGGCTACGCGCTGGGCGCCAACCAGCTTTTCGCCGCGCTGACCGGCGGCAACTAGGCGAATCAGGCGCTGCCGTTGCGGGGCTCCGCCGGGGCTTCCGGCGGCGAAGGAGGCTCCGCCGCAGGCGCCGGAGCCGGCGTCTCGCCCGCGTGACCCGCGCTTTCCTCATGATCATGCCCCGCCGGCAGCGGCGCGCCCTTCTTCGTCGCCGTCGAGCGGGCCAGCGGCGCCGGAACCCAGCCGGACAACTCCGGCACGCCCAGCGCCACCCGGATCATTTCCGCGTAGGCCAGCATCCCCTTGTCGGTCAGATGCACGCCATCCTTGACGAAATACTCGGGGTGCCCCTCCGCCGCGCCGTTCCAGTCGATCAGCGTGATGTTGTCGTACATCGCCTGATATTTACGCAGCAGCGCGTTGTTCGCCTCGACCCAGTAGCGGTCGGCGTGAATATTCACGAACACCACCTGCTTCCGGTCCTGCAGAAAATGCAGAATCTGCTTCAGGTTCTGCTCGAAGATGTAGCCGTTGGAGCCGATGTGGATCAGCACGATGTCCGCCAACTCCCCGGACTCCCCCAGCCGGCGGACGGCCTTCAGCACATCGATGCCCTGGCGCCCCACCTCCGCATCCAGCGTCACGATGGGCAGCCGCCGGGTCAGCACCGGCCGCGCCCCCAGCATCACCGAATCCCCCAGCGCGGTAATCCGGATGTCGGTCTGATCCAGCCGGAAGCTGGCCGTCGCCGTACCCTGGCTGACATAAGCCTTGGGATTCGCCGGCAACACCAGCGCCCCACTCGCCCCGGCTGCGGCATTCGCCGCGCTTTCCGCGTCCGCCCCCGCTGCCGCCTGGCCCGCCCAATCTTTTCCCTGGGCCGCCGACCCGGCAAGCTGCGCCTCTCCCTCTGCACGCGTCAAAAAGGCCGGCGCCGACTCCGGCGGCAGGCTGGCCAACTGCAGCCCCGCGAACGCCGCCACACAGGCCGCACAACCCGCCGCCAGAACCGGCCGGTTGAAACGGCCAAAAGCGCGCAGCCCCTCCCGGCG
>JBEBBF010000031.1:0-3244 GCA_041158545.1 Pseudomonadota bacterium
AGCGGGTCGAGGGTTTCTGCAGCGAGGCGGACTGGCTGCGCGCCTACAGCGAGATCAACGATTTCGAGCACGAGTTGAGCGAATCCGGCGCGATCATCCTGAAGTTCTGGCTGCAGATCAGCAAGGAAGAGCAGTTGCGCCGCTTCCAGGAACGGGAGGAAACCCCGTTCAAGCGCTTCAAGATCACCGAGGAAGACTGGCGCAACCGCGACAAGTGGGACGCCTACCAGAGCGCGATCTGCGACATGATCGAGCGGACCAGCAGCGGCCAGGCGCCGTGGACGCTGGTCGAAGCCAACGACAAGAATTTCGCCCGGGTGAAAATCCTGCGCACCGTTTGCGAGCGCCTCGCCGCCGTACTTTGAGACACCATGCCTGACACTTTTCCGCTGACCGAATTCGTCGCCTGGTTCCGCCAGGTCACCCCTTACATCAACGCCTTCCGCGGCAAGACTTTCGTCATCGCCTTCGGCGGCAAGGCCATCGCCGGGCCGCTGGCCAAGACCCTGGCCTACGACGTCAATCTGCTGGCCAGCCTGGGCATCCGGCTGGTGCTGGTGCATGGCGCCCGGCCGCAGATCGAAGAGGAACTGCAGGAGAAAGGCCTGCCGTCCCGATACCACCGCGGCTACCGGATCACCGACGCCGCGACGCTGGATTGCGTGCTCGACGCGGTGGGCAGCGTCTATCTGGAAATCGAAGGCCTGCTGTCCCAGGGCCTGCCGAATACGCCAATGGCCGGCAGCCAGATCCGGGTGGTCGGCGGCAACTTCATCACCGCCCGGCCGCTGGGGGTGCTCGACGGCATCGACCTGCAATACACCGGCACCGTGCGGAAAGTCGACGCCGAAGGCCTGCGGGCGCAGCTGGGCCTGGGCAATCTGGTGCTGCTGCCCTGCCAGGGCAGTTCGCCGACCGGGGAAATCTTCAACCTGCAGATGGAAGAAATCGCCGTCGCCGTCGCGGTGGCGCTGAAGGCGGACAAGCTGGTCTTCCTGACCGACAGCCGCGGCGTCACCGACGCCCAGGGCGAGCTGCTCGACGAGCTGACCGCCGACGCCGCGGAAACCCTCTTGCAGCAGGGCGGCGACAGCCTCTCCACCGACCTGAAACGCTACCTGCCCTGCGCCGTCCGCGGCAGCCGGGCCGGGGTCGGCCGGGTGCACCTGATCGGTTACGCCCAGGATGGCGCGCTGCTGCAGGAGCTGTTCACCCACGACGGCATCGGCACCGTGGTGTCGCGGGAATCCCTGGAACGCATCCGCGACGCCCGCCCGGACGACATCGGCGCGCTGGTGGCGCTGATCGAGCCGCTGGAAGCCGACGGCACCCTGGTGCATCGGCCGCGGGAACTGCTGGAACGGGAAATCGAGCATTTCTCCATCGTCGAGCACGACGGGCTGATCGTCGGCTGCGCGGCGCTATACCGCTACGACGCCGGCGTGGCCGAGCTGGCCTGCCTGGCGGTCGATCCGGCGCAGCGGGAATGGGGCTATGGCGAGCAACTGCTGAAACGCATCGAAACCCGCGCCCGCGCCGCCGGCGTCCGCCAGCTGTTCGTGCTGACGACCCGGACCGAGCACTGGTTCGTCGAGCGGGGCTTCCGGCTGTCGTCGCTGGACGACCTGCCGGAACAGAAACGGCAGATGTACAACTTCCAGCGCCGCTCCAAGGTGCTGATCAAGGCGCTCTGAGGCGGGCACCTTGTCCGGATTGACTGCTGCCCCCGGCGCCGCGCCCGCCTATCGCGGCCGTTTCGCGCCTTCGCCCACCGGCGCGCTGCACTTCGGCTCGCTGATCGCCGCAGTCGGCAGCTACCTCGAAGCCCGCAGCCAGGGCGGCGAATGGGGGCTGCGGATCGAGGACGTCGACACGCCGCGCAATGTCCCCGGCGCCGACTTGGACATCCTGCGCACGCTGGAAGCTTTCGGCTTCGAGTGGGATGGAGAAGTCGTCTGGCAAAGCCAGCGACGCGACGCCTACGCGGCGGCGCTGGCCCAGTTGCAGGCGGCGGGTCTGGCCTACCCCTGCGCCTGTTCGCGCAAGGAAATCGCCGCGCTGGGCCGGCAGACGGCCATCGACGGCGGCCTGGTTTATCCCGGCCGCTGCCGCGACGGCCTGCCCCCGACCCGCAGCCCGCGGGCCTGGCGCCTGCGCACCGAAGCGACGCCGCTGCGCTTTCATGACGCGATTCAGGGGGAACAGCAGCAATGCCTGGAACGGGATGTCGGCGATTTCGTGCTGCTGCGTGCCGACGGCCCCTTTGCCTACCAGCTGGCGGTGGTGGTGGATGACGGCTGGCAGGGCATCACCCATGTCGTTCGCGGCGCCGACCTGCTCGACTCGACCCCGCGCCAGATCCACCTGCAACGCTGCCTCGGCCTGCCCCAGCCCGAATACGCCCACCTGCCGGTGGCTGTGAACGCCGCCGGGGAAAAACTTTCGAAACAGACCCTGGCTCCGGCGCTGAACCCGGCCCAGGCCCCGGCGCTGCTGTGGGCCGCGCTGGACTTCCTGAATCAGGCGCCGCCGAAGGAACTGCAGCAGGCTTCCCTGCCGCCCCTCTGGGACTGGGCCATCGCCCACTGGCGCTGCGAGCGGATTTCCGGCACCCGGCATCAGCCCCCCTCGCGCTGAACATATCCCGCAACGTCCTCCTGTCGCGGCGCCCGAACCGGGTGTTCGCCTCGGCAATCCCCGGTTTTGGGGAAACCGCAACATGACAAAAACTTAGCCAGACCCCCGTTTCTCCTGCGCTGGACCGCCTTTGGGGGGCTACGTATAATCAAACGATTGCCTTTGCGCTTTTCTGCCGATTTCCCGGCAGCTGGCGCCGGACTCCAGGGTGGGGAATCGGGTCCGGGCAGCAAGGACAACACGCATTCATCATTACATTCAAGGCAAAACGGAGTCTTCACATGAAAATTGCAATCGCCGGAACCGGTTACGTCGGCCTGTCCAATGCAGTCCTGCTGGCACAAAACCACGAAGTCGTCGCGCTGGACATCATTCCGGAAAAGGTCGCGATGCTGAATGCCAAGAAATCGCCGATCGAGGACGCCGATATCGAACACTACCTGGCGACCAAGCCGCTGAACCTGCGCGCCACGACGGACAAGCAGGAAGCCTACGTCGGCGCCGACTACGTCATCATCGCCACACCGACCGACTACGATCCGGAAACCAACTACTTCAACACCCGTTCGGTCGAAGCCGTCATTCGCGACGTCAAGGAAATCAATCC
>JBEBBF010000032.1:0-4453 GCA_041158545.1 Pseudomonadota bacterium
CGCCGCCGATCAGGTCCGCCTCGTTTTCCTTCTGCGCCAGCAGCCGGGCCTGGGTGCTGGACGCGCCCCGCTCCGACAGCACGAACACCGAGGAACCCCGGGCTTCAGGATTGACCCAGGCATCGGCGTGGATCGACACGAACAGATCGGACTGCAGCCGCCGGGCTTTTTGCACCCGCATGTTCAGCGGCACGAAGAAATCGGAATCCCGGGTCAGCACCGCCCGGAAATTGGCCTCGCCATTCAGCTTGGCCTGCAGCCGGCGCCCCAGCGCCAGCGTGATGTCCTTTTCGTAGCTGCCGCTCCGCCCCACCGCGCCGGGGTCTTCGCCGCCGTGGCCGGGGTCGATGGTCACCGTCAGCAAGCGATCCACCTGCTGGTTGCGCCCGGCGGGCTTCACGCTACGGCCGTCACGGAATTCCCGGACTTCGGCGGGCAGGCCACTGCCATCCACCTGCGGCTCCGGCAGGGATTCGCCCGTCGCGGCATCGCCCGAAGCACGCTGCAACAGCGCCAGCAGGGGATCGGCCGGATTGGCCGGGTAGAGGTCCAGCACCAGCCGGTGGCCGTATTCCCCCACCGGCGGCAGGTTGAACACCTGCGGCGCCACCTTGGCCTTCAGCTCCATGACCAGCCGGACCACGCCCGGCTTGTAACGCCCGGCCCGCAGCAGCTTGATATAGGGATCGTCGCCGCTGACCTTACGCGCCAGACTATCCAGCACGCTGTTGAATTCGACGCCTTCGATGTCGACGACCAGCCGGTCCGGGCTATCGACCAGGAACTGGGTGAATTTCAGCGGGGCATCGTGTTCGAGGGTGACCCGGGTGTAATCCGCCGCCGGCCAGACGCGGACCGCCAGGATCGCCGGCTGCTTGCCGGCAGCGCGGGCCAGCGGGGTCAGGCTGAGGACGAGGGCGGCGCCGACACCTTGCAGCAGTCGGCGGCGGGCCACCGGGAGTTCAGGGTATTCAGCCATGTTGCCCCCTTCTCGCTGCAGGCCGTGACATCAAGCAGTCGGCCAGCGCCGGCATGGCGGAAGCACAAACGCATATCCGGCGACGGCACGAAGCCCGCCGCCTTGTCCGGCCATTCGACCAGACAGACCGCATCTGCACGGAAGTACTCGCCCATGCCTGCATCGAGAAACTCCTCAGGCGACCCGAAACGATAAAAATCAAAGTGATAGAAGTATAAGCTCGAAACTGCATAAACTTCAACCAGCGCATAGGTGGGGCTTTTCACCGGACCCTGATGCCCCAGCGCTCGCAGCAGCGCCCGCACCAGCGCCGTCTTGCCCGCCCCCAGGTCGCCTTCCAGCCAGATCACCGTGCCGGCATCCAGCAACGGCGCCAGCTGGCTGCCGAACTGATCCGTCGCCGCCGGATCGGGCAGGGGAAAACACGAGCAGGCCAGCGGCGCGCTAAGATCGGGACTATGCACGGGAACGACTCCGGAAAAAGATTGGCAGACTGGCTGGTGCCCTTGCGCGCCTGGGCGGCGGAACTGGGCTTCAGCCAGTTGGGACTCAGCCGCGCCGAGGTCAGCGCAGAAACCCGCCAGCGCCTGCAGGACTGGCTGGCGGCGGGCCGCCACGGGGAGATGGATTATATGGCCCGCCATGCGGCGCTGCGCAGCGACCCGGCCGCCCTGCAGCCCGGCAGCCTCAGCGTGATTTCGGTCAGCCTGCCCTATTGGCCCGACTCCGCCCCCGCCACGGCAGTGCTCGCCCGCCCCGACCTCGCCTACATTTCCCGCTACGCTCTCGGCCGGGATTACCACAAGATCCTGCGCCAGCGCCTGCAAAAGCTGGCGGACCGGTTGGCCCAGGCCATCGGCCCCTACGGCTACCGGGTCTTCAGCGATTCGGCGCCGGTGCTGGAAGTGGAATTTGCGCAAAAGGCCGCGCTGGGCTGGCGCGGCAAGCACACCCTGCTGCTCAACCGCGGCGGCTCGGCACATTTCCTGGGAGAAATGCTCACCGACCTGCCCTGGGACGGCCCGGAGCCCACCCCGACCGCCCACTGCGGCCGCTGCACCGCCTGCCTGGAACAATGCCCGACCGGCGCCATCGTCGCCCCCTACCAGGTCGATGCCCGCCGCTGCATTTCCTACCTGACCATCGAACTGGCCGGCCCCATTCCCGTCGAGTTACGCCCGCTGCTCGGCAACCGCATCTACGGCTGCGACGACTGCCAGCTCTGCTGCCCTTGGAATCGCTTCGCCAAACTGGGCGACCGGGAATTCGCCGTCCGGCACGGCCTCGACCAGGCCGCGCTGACCACCCTCTTCGCCTGGACGGAAACGGAATTCCTGGATCGCTGCGCCGGCAGCCCAATCCGCCGGATCGGCCATCAACGCTGGCTCCGCAACCTCGCCGTCGCCCTGGGCAACGCCCCCCGCAGCGCGGATGTCATCGCCGCCCTCCAGACCCGGGCCGACCACCCGTCGGCGCTGGTCCGGGAACACGTCGCCTGGGCGCTGGCACGGCAGCAGGGCTGAAGCTCAACCGATAAAAGCCCATGCCTCGCTTAAGCTAACCCAGCTGCCCCTAGTAGTAATTGCACAAGACCATGGAGTGGAGGATACCGCCAACTTTTTGCCTTGATGTGCAAACAACGCTAGGCACCACTGTCTGACCTGCAGGCCTTCATGAGCAAGCACCAGACACCATGCAAAATAGTTTTAAAAAACCCATCGTCACTCATACACTCTCCAAGAGTCGGGCCATCCTGCCGGCAGTCCAGATCAACAAAATTTGCCCGCCGCCGACCTATTCGACTCAAGTCACTCTTTCTTCCGACAGCGGAAAAAATCATTCGCTACATTTTTACAACACCAACTAGGAGCCATCATGCCCACTAGCCAAATCAATCAAACTGATCGCGCAAGACTTGCTTGGAATGTTTTAACACACCAAGCAAGTCAAAAAGAGCCGATAACTTATGGTGAACTAGGGCAGAAAATCGGCATACATCACCGTGCTGTCAGATATGCGCTAGGCCCAATCCAGGACTACTGCCTCGAAAACAATTTACCTCCGCTTACCATATTAGTAATTAATCAAACGGGAAAACCCGGAACAGGATTTATAGCTCACGACACAAATGACTTGAGAAATGGATTATCTTTAGTATTTAACTACCCATGGAAGGACGAGGTCAATCCTTTCAGTTTCGCCGAAAGCGGATTTACATACGACCAAATAATTGAACATTTAATAGAGAAACCAGCCGAGTCTGCAGAAATATATTTTCTAACAAAATCACGCGGCATTCAGCAAACCATGTTCAGAGAAGCAGTACGTCGTGCATACAATTGGCAATGCGCATTTACAGGTTGGAGCTTTACTGATTGCCTGGATGCCTGCCATATCATCCCATGGGAACATGCAGATTCGCAGCAGAGAATGGATGTTAGAAATGGAGTTCTTCTAAATCCATTACATCACAAGCTATTTGACAAAGGCTACATAACAATAACCGAAAATTACACAATCAAGTACTGCGATCCCAACGAAGAAAAATACGATCTTTCTGAATTAGAAAGATCGTTGCTGATCAACCTGCACAACAAAAAAATGCACCTACCGCAAAACAAAAGCTTGTGGCCACTAAAAGAAAACATCATTTATCACAACAATTTTTTTGAATAATTGAAACAATAATGAAGATCGGATCTCGACCACAAAACCAGTCGCGATCCGACTTTTTTCATGGAAAAAACTTATATAACCCCAGAAAAAACGAATATCTACGCAGCCTTGGAATTTTGTAATGACCTAAAAGCACAATTGGCAGCAGTTCAGGTTATTTTGCGTTCAGGTCGTCGAATTGGGCCATTTCAAGCCAAGAGCGCGCCCATGGCACCGCCGGGCGCTTCAGCACTCATGCGAAACGGTTTACGTCTCCGGCTGAATGGCCCCACCGCTTCACCATTTTCAGCGCCCGCCACATGAACTCAGAAATCCCAGGTGCTCCCTACTTCCGCCCCAGCGCGTAAATCAGGATGTCGTCGCTGCGGCCGTCGAGCCGCCAGCCGCCGACCTTGCACCCTTCTTCGCGAAAACCCTGGTGTTCGATCAGGTGGCGGCTGATCTCGTCGGCGCCCAGCACTTCCAGTTCCAGCCGGGCCAGGTTGGTGGTCAGGAAGGCCTGCCGGACGGTGGTGTTCAGCAACAGCCTGCCGAAACCATGGCCGCGCAAGCGGGCTGCAAGACCAAAGCTGAGCACCCCGACGTGGCGGCGGGCTTCGGCGGTTTCCGGCATCACCTCGCCCCAACCGACCACTTCCGGCCCTTCGCAGGCCACCAGATGCAGGCCATGGCGCTGCCTCAGCTGATCCAGCCGTTCCCAGCATTTCGCCAGCCCCGGACCATGGACCTCGATCAGATGCCGCCGCTCGCCGGCGACCTGGGCCATCACCCTGGCCAAGCCTTCCAGATGGTTGGATT
>JBEBBF010000033.1:0-3071 GCA_041158545.1 Pseudomonadota bacterium
GCGTAACCGGCGCCGCGAGCAGGCGTTGCACTTCCTGCTGATAGACCTGCCAGTCGCGGATGCCGGTGAGGGCGCCGAGATACTGGCCATCCCGCAGGAAAACCACGGCCGGCGGCCGGGCGATGCCGAATTTCGTTTGCAGCGCGGCGGCGGTTTCCGGGCCGGCGACCAGGCGCTGGATCGCGTCGCCCAGGGGTTTCAGTGCTTCCGGCAGGATCACGCAGGCGTCGAGGACTTCCGGGTTGCGCTGCGGGTCTTCGGTCAGCAGCAGCGCGGTGAGGCCGGCGGGAAAGGCCGGCTCGCTGCTGTCCAGGCGCTGGAAACCGTGTTTTTGCTGCATCCGGGACAGCGCCGTTTCCAGGCGGTCCAGCGGGGAGGGGGTGTGGCCAAAGGGACTCATGTCGGGTTCCTCAGGAATTCCGGGAGTTGGGGTTCCCGTTCCAGGTCGGCGAAAAAGGCGGAGAAATCTTCACTGCCGGCCTGGGCGGCCTGCAGTGCGGCGAGGGCGGAAAGGATGCTGTCGGCGCGTTCGGCGGAAATCAGTTCCCGTGCGGCACCGAGGAAGCTCAGCAGCCAGACGCCGGCCGGTTGCGGGCCGACCAGGCTGAGGTCCAGCCAGTGTTCGCCGTCCGGGCCGGCGCAGCGGCAGCGGTGTTCGCCGGCTTCCAGCGTCAGCATCGGGATGCCGAGGCACATGTCAGGCTTGCTCCAGGTTGAGAAAACGGGCGTCGCCGAGGCGATAGGCTGACTCGGCGGCCGGGCGTTCGCCTTCGTAGCTGGCCAGCGCCAGCGCCGGGTTGTTGAGGCCGTCCCCGGCGTGCTGCCGCGGCTGGCCGGGGGCGCCCCAGCGGGCCAGCCAGCCGAGGGCGGTGTCGAGGGCCGGGGCGATCCGGGCCTTGACCACGTCGCGCAGGCTGCCGCCGTAGTCTTCGAGTTCTTCCGGCTGGACGCCGATCAGCACCAGCTCCCGCGGCAGCTTGCCGGTGAGTTCGGCGGCCATCAGGACTTCCTGGAAGCCGGTCTGGTGCAGGCTCATTTTCTTGGCGCCCATGAAGCGGGGCACCTGGTCGCCGACGACTTCGCGCAGGGTTCCCGGCGGGTCGCCGTAATCCACTGCGTCAAAGACCAGCAGGCAGTCGGCTTCCTGGACGTAGGGCAGCAGGTAGAGGCCCTGGGTGCCGCCGTCCATCAGCGTGACCGTTGCAGGGAATTGCCAGCCGGCGTCGAGGGCTTCGACGCAGCGGACGCCAAAGCCTTCGTCAGCCCAGAGCAGGTTGCCGATGCCCAGGATCAGGATGCGGGGCGTGTTCATCAGGTTTTTCCAAAAAAAAGCCCCGGCTACATGGGGTTCATGTAGTCCGGGGCAAACGCAAGCGCACTCGTTTGAACCGGGCCGGGCCGGTTTCAGTCCTTGAACATCCGCCAGCCGCTGATCATCGTCGAGATCAGCGATTGGCGGCTCATGATGTCTTCCCGGATGGCGGCATAGATATGGATCAGCACGAAGCTCATCATGATCCACATCCCCAGCCGGTGCAGGTTGTGGGTCTGCATCGAGCCGCCCAGCGCCGGCAGCACCCAGCCGAACAGGGTGTCGCTCCAGTGGCCGAGTCCGGCCCCTTCGCTGTACAGCGCGAAGCCGGTGAACAGCATGCCGACCGCGAGCACCGTGAAGAAGAAGAACATCATCAGCTGCGCCATCGGGTTATGGCCGACGTATTTCTTCGGGTACTTTTCGAGGAACAGATACCAGCGCAGCTCGAACATCACTTCGCTCCACCACTGCCGGTTGGACAGGGGCAGCAGGAAGATCTGCTTGGCGTGGTGGTTGCCGACGAAGGCCCAGTAAATGCGGCCGAGCAGCCCGACGGCGAAGATGTAACCAGCGGCGAAGTGGGCAAAGCGGATGTAGCCGAGCACGAAGTTGTGTGCCGCTTCGCCCGGCACCGTCGGCAAGGGCAGCCCGATGAAGTAGCCGGTCACGGCGAGCACCGTCATCGCCAGGGCGTTGGTCCAGTGCCACAGCCGCACCGGCGCCTCGTACACATAGATCGAACGTACCTGTTTGCCGTGTCGTTCGGCCTCCAGCATGTCCTGTTGAGAGAGCATCGTTGTCTCCTGTAAGCGTGGGGATCGTTCCCGCCGCAACGGTCAGGGACCATCAGGCGGCGGGACGGCCGGTGGGGAGGCTCAGCGCACCTTGACCGAGGTCATTTCCTGGCCGTCCGGACTCATCACATGGGTCGAGCAGGCCAGGCAGGGGTCGAAGGAGTGCAGGGTCCTCAGGATCTCCAGCGGCTCGTCCGGCTTGGCCACCGGGGTGTCCATCAGCGAGGCCTCGTAGGCGCCGATCTGGCCCTTGTGGTCGCGGGGACCGCCGTTCCAGGTGGTCGGGACGACGCACTGGTAGTTGTCGATCTTGGTGTCCTTGATCCTGATCCAGTGGCCGAGCGCGCCGCGGGGGGCTTCGGTGAAACCGGCGCCCTTGGCTTCCTTCGGCCAGGTGCTGGGGTCCCACTTCTCGATGTTCGCGGTGTTGAGGTCGCCGGCCTTGATGTTGGCGATCAGCTTGGCGAACTGTTCCTGTTGCAGCTTGGCGCAGTACAGGGTTTCGATGCCGCGGGCGGCGGTGCGGCCCAGGGTCGAGAACAGCGCGGTGACCGGGACATCCAGCTTCTTCAGCACGCCGTCGATGGTGTCCTTGATGAAGGGGTACTGCTTGGGTTGCAGGTAGCCCAGCACCATCCGCGGCAGGCAGCCGACTTCCATGGCGTGGCCGCGCCAGCGCGGAGCCTTGATCCAGGAGTACTTGCCGCCTTCATCGAGTTCCTTGATGTTGGTCTTGGTCCCCTTGGTGTTCTTGCCCAGCACGAAGTTGGGTTCGGTGATGCCGTCGAAGGGGTGCAGGCCGATGTTTTCGTCCGGGTACTTGTACCAGGAGTGGGCGACGAATTCCTGGACCTGTTCCGGGTCCTTCAGATCCACCGGGTGGATTTCGTCCAGCTTGCCGTTGATGATCGCGCCGCGGGGCAGCAGCAGGTTGGGCGCGCTGTAATCGTTGGCTTTCTGCG
>JBEBBF010000034.1:0-2981 GCA_041158545.1 Pseudomonadota bacterium
GGCGGCCTGATGTTCGCCTACATGGCCTCCAGCCCCATCCCCGGCGCGCTGAAGGAATTCGTCAATGCCGACGAAACCGAAGCCGACATCGTCTTCTACTACAAGGACCATCAGGCCGAGACGGTGAACCGGATCGTCAAGCTGGCCGAAGAAGGCCTGGCCCGGATCAACGCCGAAACCCCCGGCCTGCACATCGAGCTGGGCGGCGGCATCATCGGCGTCACCGCGGCGGGCAACCAGGCGCTGCACACCGACCACATGATCATCATCCCGGCGGTGATGCTGCTGGCCTTCGTGCTGGTGATGGTCTACTACAGCTCGCTGCACGCCGGCTGGCTGATGGTGCTGCCGATGCTGTTCTCGACGCTGATGACCTACGCCTACATGGGCGCGGCCAACATCGGGATCAGCGTCAATACCGTGCCGGTGATCGCCGTCGGCGTCGGGGTCGGCATCGACTACGCCGTCTATTTCATGGACCGCATCCGCGAGGAAATGGCGGTCGCCCACAACATCCACCAGGCCGTGATCCGGGCCGTGGCCACCACCGGCTACGCGGTCAGCTTCACCGCCGTGACGCTGATTGCCGGCGTGGTGATGTGGATCTTCATGTCGGACCTGCGCTTCCAGTCGGATGCCGCGGTGCTCCTCTCTTTCATGCTCATCGTCAATGCCATCGCCGCGATGCTGATCGTGCCGTCCTGGTGCGTGGTGTTCAAACCGAAGTTCGTGGTCGCCGCCCACTACGACGCTGACGGCGTACTGGAAAACGACTGACACCGACAAGGCAGCCGCCGGGGGGCGGCTGTCAGCCTGTTTGAAAGGGGGCGCGACCGCCAGAGACACCAGAGGAAGAGACAAACACAAGCTGTAACACGGAAAACCAGGGTTTTTTGAGGAGACCAAATCCATGACTGACAAGAACCAAGCCAGCATCCGGCCGCGCCGGCTCCTGCTGAGCGCCCTGCTGGCGACCATCGCCGGGGGCAGCCAGGCCTCGACCTTCGAAGGCGATGACTTCAAGGTCGATGTGTTCTATGAGAACCACACCGTCCGCCGCGGCGCCGACTACACCGGCCACACCCCGGGGCTGGCCAAGTTCCGCAACACCCTGCAGGTGGAAGCGGACAAGAATCTGAACAATGACTGGGCCTTCCACGGCGTCTTCCGCGGTAGCTGGGACGGCGCGTACCAGATGAACAGCAGCGAATACGGCAAGAACGCCGGTGGCGCGATCACCCTGGAGAACACCGGGGGACCGTCCCTGCCCGGCGGCCTGCCGCTCTCCAACGCCGGCACCAGCATCAACCTGCCCAACGTGCCGCACGGTGGCGGTCTGAACAACGCCATCGGCACCGCGCTGGGCCTGCCCGGCACCAATGCCTTCGGCTTCAACCTCGCCAACAACCCCAACGAAGGCCTGCAGGTGCTCGGCCAGCGCTGGCATGCCACCAACGGCGGCGTCGCCTTCGGCGTCCCGGTCCGTCCCTGTGACTATGACCAGCGCGGCTGCCGCGATTTCGGCGGCTACGGCAACGAGAAGCTGAGCGAGCTGGCCTCGCCGGAGTTCAACAACCGGCTGGATTTCCTGCGGGAAATGTACGTCAAGAAGACCTTCGCGCTGGCCGATGGCAAGGACCTGTTCGTCAAGCTGGGCCGGCAGCAGGTGGTCTGGGGTCGGACCGACCTGTTCCGGGTGCTGGACGTGATCAATCCGGTGGATTACTCGCGCAACAACATCTACGACGAGCTGCAGGACATCCGGATCCCGATGTTCATCGCCCAGGCCGAATACCGGATGGGCGCCAGCGACTGGATGCAGGACCGCAACCTGCAGGTGGTCTGGAACGTGGATCAGTTCCGCGCCAACAAGCTGGGTCAGTGCGGCTCGACCAATGTGATGCTGGACGCCGGCTGCTTCTTCCGCGGCATGGCCAACCTCTGGGATAACGGTGGCACCGTCGCCAACTTCGCGGCGGGCGGCACCGTGGCCACCGACTTTGGCGCCCACCAGATCGGTATCCGCGATGTGCATCTGCCCAACTGGAGCCTGGCGAACACCCAGATCGGCGTGAAGTACGAAGGCATCACGATGAACGGCCTGTCCTTCTCGCTGAATGCCTTGAACTACCGTTCACAACTCCCCAGCCTGCACGCCTTCAACACCAGCCCGGCCCTGGTCAATCCCTTCACCGGCGCGGTGGGCGGAACGGCAGCCAGCCTGATCGCCTTTGACGTGCATTACCCGCGGCTGACGATGGTCGGCGGCTCGATGGACTTCCAGGTGCCGATGGCCGGCGCGGCAGTCCGGATGGAAGCGGCCTACACCAAGGGTGAGGAGTTCGCCAATTCCTCCCGGACCGAGCTGTTCTCCAAGAACGACGTGCTGCGCACCGTGGTGGGTATCGACCGTCCGACCTTCATCCCCTTCATCAACAAGAACCGCACGACGCTGATTTCGGCGCAGTTGTTCTGGCAACACATCTTCGACCACGAGCTGAAAGACGGCCCGCTGGGCAAGGTGGGGATGGTGGATTGGAAGGACAGCTACATCGGCACGCTGCTGATCAAGGGCTTCATGATGGGTGACCGGGTCAGCCCGACCCTGATCCTGGCCAAGGACTTCCGGGCCAAGGCCGCGGTGGCTTCGCCGCAAGTGGAGTGGAGCGTCAGCAACGATCTGAAGATCGTGATTGGCGCCAACTACAAGTTTGCCAACGGCAACAGCCACTACAGCTTTGACGACTGCCGCTCCTGCAATCCTTACCCGCCCTTCACCCAGTACGGCGGGGGTCAGGCCCTGGGCCAGTCCTACGGTCTGGCTGGTCTCGAACCGCTCGGTCGCTTCCGCGCCGGTCCGATCGGGACGGCCTTCAAGGAAAACGACATCTTCTTCACCCTGCGCTACAAGTTCTGATCGGAAAGGATCGACGACATGAAGATCAAGCAACGCTTTCTCGCCCTGGTCCTGGCAGGCCTCT
>JBEBBF010000035.1:0-5678 GCA_041158545.1 Pseudomonadota bacterium
GGAGTCGGCGCAGCCGACCGCGGAGCCTGGGGTCGCCTTTTCTTTGGTTACTTTCTTTTGGCGAAGCAAAAGAAAGTAATCCCGCGGTCAACGCGGAAAGCGGCGTTTCAACCAGCCAACCCCGCCGGGGAAAACTCAAACCCCCGCCGTCAGGGCGAAAAGCAGCGGTTCATCAAACCAAAAAAAACCGCCCGGGATGCCGAAGCACCCACGGGCGGAACAGAGGATGACGCAAACGGTTTAGTGTGCGGACGCGGCGGCGGCGCCGAGGCCGGTTTGAGCGCGGATGTATTGCTCTTCGTAGGCTTCCTTTTCCGCAGCGGCGCGGGCGCTCTTGTCAGTGACGGACATCAGCCAGGTGACGAAGAAGGCCAGGGTCATGGAGATGATCGCCGGGTGGTCGTACGGGAAGATGGCGACCTTGTTGCCCAGCACCTTGACCCACACGGCCGGAGACAGCACGACCAGGCCGACGGAGGAGACCAGGCCGGCGATGCCGCCCCACAGGGCGCCGCGGGTGGTCAGGCCCTTCCAGTACATGGAGAGGATCAGCACCGGGAAGTTGACCGAGGAGGCGACGCCGAAGGCCAGGGCCACCAGGAACAGCACGTTCTGGTCCTTGAAGGCGATGCCCAGGCCGATGGCGGTGATGCCGAGGCCGACGGAGGCGAAGCGGGTCACGCGCATTTCCTGGTCGCTGGTGGCGGTGCCTTTCTTGATCACCCGGGCGTAAAGGTCATGGGAGATCGCGGAGGCGCCGGCCAGGGCCAGGCCGGAGACCACGGCGAGGATGGTGGCGAAGGCAACGGCAGAGAGGAAGCCGAGGAAGATGTCGCCGCCCACGGCCTTGGCCAGGTGCATCACCGGCATGTTGCCGCCGCCGATCAGCTTGCCGCCGACCTGGCCACCTTCGAAGAAGGCCGGGTTGGTGCCGACGATGTAGATGGCGCCAGCGCCGAGGACCATCGTGACCAGGAAGAACAGGCCGATGAAGCCGGTGGCGTAGAACACGGACTTGCGGGCTTCCTTGGCGTTCGGCACGGTGAAGAAGCGCATCATGATGTGCGGCAGACCGGCGGTACCGAACAGCAGACCGAGGGAGAGGGAGAAGGCGGAGATCGGGTCAGCCATCAGCGTGCCCGGTGCCATCAGCTTTTCGCCCAGCTTGTGGCTTTCCATGGCCTTGGTGAACAGATTGTCCAGGGACCAGCCGAACTGGGAGAGAGTCAGCAGCATCAGCGTGATACCGCCGCCGAGCAGCAGGCAGGCCTTGATGATCTGCACCCAGGTGGTGGCGGTCATGCCGCCGAAGGTCACATAGACCATCATCAGGATACCGACCACGGCCACGGCGATGTTGTACTCCAGGCCGAACAGCAGCTGGATCAGCTGACCGGCGCCGACCATCTGCACGATCAGGTAGAAGCAGACCACGGTCAGGGAGCCGATGGCCGCGAAGGTGCGGATGCGGTTCTGGTCCAGGCGGTAGGAGGCGATGTCGGCGAAGGTGAACTTGCCGAGGTTACGCAGACGTTCCGCCATCAGGAACAGGATGATCGGCCAGCCGATGAAGAAGCAGACGGCGTAGATAAAGCCGTCATAGCCCTTGAAGTACACCATCGAGGTCAGACCGAGCAGCGTGGCGGCGGACATGTAGTCGCCGGCAATCGCCAGACCGTTCTGGAAACCGGTGATGCCGCCGCCAGCGGTGTAGAAGTCGGCGGTGGATTTGGTCTGGGCTGCGGCCCACTTGGTGATGCCCAGGGTCGCGAGCACGAAGACCATGAACATCGCGATGGCGCTGGCGTTAACCGGCTGCTTCTCGACGCCTTCGATGCCGCCGGGGCCGGCAACAGCGTAGAGGGAAACAGCCAGCAGGCAGCCGGCCAGCAGAGCGCTAAGGGAACGTTTCATTTACGGGCCTCCGACAGGATTTCCTTGTTCAGACGGTCAAACTCGCCATTGGCGCGGCTGACATAGATGCCCGTCGTCAGCCAGCCGCCGATCACCAGCAGCGCGGCGATGGGCCAGCCGATGGTGATGACACCGCCTTCGCTGATCTTGGCGGCGAACAGCTGGGGCTGGAACGACACCAGGAACATGAAGATGTAGTACGGCACCAACACGATCACGGACAACAGAATGGCGAAGCGCGTGCGCTTGCCGACCAATTCGGCGAATTTCGGATTGCTCCGGATCTTCGCGTGCATATTGCTTTGGGACATGAACCCCTCCTAAAACACCTTGGGTTGAAACGAAAGAAATGCGCTGTTCTCTTGCTTTTGGTTTTGTACGGCGGGTGCCGCAAGATGCACCTGCCGTGATTCCGGCGAACTTGTCCCGGCCCGATGCTGGCGGCCGGGTGGGCCTTACATGTTTGGATAGTTGGGCCCGCCGCCTCCCTCCGGGACCGTCCAGGTGATGTTCTGGGTCGGATCCTTGATGTCGCAGGTCTTGCAGTGCAGACAGTTCTGGCCGTTGATCTGCAGCCGCGGCACCCCTTCGGCCTCGCCGAGGATTTCGTACACCCCGGCCGGGCAGTAACGGGTTTCCGGTGCGCCGTAGCGGGCGTAATTCACCGAAACCGCCACCGACTCGTCCTTCAGCTGCAGGTGGCAGCGCTGGTTTTCCTCATGGTTGGTCGCCGACAGGAAAACCGAGGACAGCCGGTCGAAGCTGATCTTGCCGTCCGGCTTCGGGTAGTCGATCTTGGCATAGGCCGTCTTCTCGCCCAGCTGGGTGTGGTCCTCGTGGTGATGCAGCGTCCACGGGGCCTTGCCGCCGAACAGGAAGGTGTCGATGGCGCCGTAGGCCAGGCCGCCGAGCAGCCCCCAGCGGAAAGCCGGGCGGATGTTGCGGACCTTGTACAGCTCCTGCCACAGCCAGCTGGCCTTGATCAGCTCCGGATAGGCCGTGGCTTCCGACCCGGCGTTTTCCTGGCCCAGGTGCGCCACCACGGCTTCCGCCGCCAGCATCCCGGACTTCATCGCCAAGTGCGTGCCCTTGATCTTGGGCACGTTGAGGAAGCCGGCGGTGTCGCCGACCAGCACGCCACCGGGGAAGGACAGCTTGGGTACCGACTGGTAGCCGCCTTCGGACAGGGCGCGGGCGCCGTAGGAAATCCGCCGGCCGCCTTCGAAGAAGCCGCGGATCGCCGGGTGGGTCTTGTAGCGCTGGAATTCCTCGTAGGGCGACAGCCAGGGATTCTGGTAATCCAGACCGACGACGAAGCCCACGGCCACCAGGTTGTCTTCCAGGTGATACAGGAAGGAGCCACCGTAGGTGCTGCTATCCACCGGCCAGCCGACGGTATGCACGATCAGGCCGGGCTGGTGCTTGGCCGGGTCGATTTCCCACAGTTCCTTGATGCCGATCCCGTAGGTCTGCGGGTCCACGCCATCGCGCAGGTTGAAGGTGGACCACAGTTCCTTGGTCAGCGAGCCGCGGCAGCCTTCGGCGAAAATGGTCTGGCGGGCGTGCAGCTCCATGCCCGGCTGGAAGTTGTGGGTCTGGTTGCCATCCTTGCCGATGCCCATGTCGCCGGTGGCCACACCCTTGACGCTGCCATCCTCGTGGTAGAGCACTTCGGCGGCGGCAAAGCCGGGGTAGATTTCGACGCCCAGGGCTTCGGCCTGCTCACCCAGCCAGCGGCAGAGGTTGCCCAGGCTGATGATGTAGTTGCCGTGGTTGGACATCTGCGGCGGGGTCGGCAGCTTGAACGAACCGCCCGCGGTCAGGAACATGAAACGGTCCTCGCCGGCCGCGGTGTTCAGCGGCGCGCCCTTTTCCCGCCAGTCGGGAATCAGCTCTTCCAGCGCGTGCGGTTCCAGCACGGCGCCGGAGAGGATGTGGGCGCCGATTTCCGAGCCCTTCTCCAGCAGGCAGACGGAAATCTCCTGGCCAGCGGCCGCAGCCAGCTGCTTGACGCGAATCGCCGCCGACAGCCCGGAAGGGCCGCCGCCGACGACCAGCACGTCGTATTCCATTGCATCACGATCAGTGCGCATGAATTTCCTTCTTAGGATGCAGTGCTGCGGATCGGTGCGGGCGGGGCTGTTTCGGCAGCCGCCGCATCGGCCCGATCCGCATCAGGGCTTTAGAACAAGGCTTCCGGCAGTTCGAAGACCGAAGCGGCACCGCCCATGACTTCGGCGGCGTAGGCCGCGGCGAAGGGCAGCTGGTGCGCGGCGAAGAACTCGGCGGTGGCGAGCTTGGCGACGTAGAACGGGTCGCTGTCGCCGCCGGCGATGCGCTGGGCCGCGACCACGGCGGACTTGGCCATCAGCCAGCCGCCAACCACGATGCCGGTCAGCTTCAGGAAGGCCACGGAACCGGCATGGACGCCTGCCGGGTCGCTGTCGTAGTTGGCCAGCACCCACTCAACCGCTTCGCCGAGGGCGGCGATGCCGGCCTGCAGCCGGGCGGCGATGTTGGCGGTACGGGCTTCGCCGGCAGCGGCAGCCGCATCGGCGCTCATTTCCGCCAGCAGCGCCTTCATCGCAGCGCCAGGCACCTTTTCCCGGGCCAGCTTGCGGCCGACCAGGTCATTGGCCTGAATCGCGGTGGTGCCTTCGTAGATCGTCGTGATCCGGGAGTCGCGGTAGTACTGGGCGGCGCCGGTTTCCTCGACGAAGCCCACGCCACCGAACACCTGCAGCGCGGTCGAGGACAGCTCGACGCCCTGCTCGGTGCTCCAGCCCTTGACCACCGGGGTCAGCAGGTCGATCCGGGCCTGGGCGGCGGCATCGCCGGCGTGGGCGCGGTCGATCTGGGCGGCGGCGTAGTAGGCCAGCGTGCGCATGGCTTCGGTGCGGGACTTGCACTCCATCAGCAGGCGGCGGACATCCGGGTGATGCAGGATGGTCTTCTTCTCGCTGGACTTGTCGCCGATGATCTTGCCCTGCACCCGCTCACGGGCGTACCACAGCGCGTGCTGGTAGGCGCGCTCGGCGATGCCGACGCCTTCCAGGCCGACATTGACGCGCGCGTGGTTCATCATCGTGAACATGTAGCCGACGCCCTTGTTTTCCTCGCCGATCAGGTAGCCGACGGCGCCTTCGTTTTCGCCGTAGGACATCACCGCGGTCGGGCTGCCGTGGATGCCCAGCTTGTGTTCGATCGAGGCGCAGATCAGGTCGTTGCGGGCGCCCAGGGAGCCGTCGTCATTGACCAGGAACTTCGGCACCAGGAACAGGGAGATGCCCTTGAGTCCCGGCGGCGCGTCCGGCAGGCGGGCCAGCACCAGGTGGATGATGTTTTCGGCGACGTCGTTTTCACCCCAGGTGATGAAGATCTTGGTGCCGGACACCCGGTAGGTGCCGTCGTCGAGCTTGCGGGCCTTGGAGATGATCGCGGCCAGATCGGAGCCGGCGTTCGGCTCGGTCAGGTTCATCGTGCCGGTCCAGGTGCCTTCGACCATCTTCGGCAGGTACTTCTGCTTCAGTTCGTCGGAAGCGTGGTGGGCAATCGCTTCGATGGCGCCGCCGGTCAGCATCGGGCACAGCGCGAAGGCCATGTTCGACGACTTCCACATTTCGTTGACCGCCATGGTCACGGCAGCGGGCAGGCCCTGGCCGCCGTATTCCGGGGAGAAGGGCATTGCGGTCCAGCCGGTTTCGCGGAACAGCTGGTAGGCGTCCTTGAAGCCGGGGGCGGTGGTGACCACGCCGGCTTCGCAC
>JBEBBF010000036.1:0-4552 GCA_041158545.1 Pseudomonadota bacterium
CAATCGCATCGGCGGCCTGCAGGATGCTTTCAAAACCGGTGCCGCAGATGCGATTGACCAGCAGCGCCGGCACGTCGGCGCTGACTCCGGCGTAAAGCCCGATGTGGCGGGGCACGTAGTAGGCGTCGAAGCCGGACTGGGCGACGTTGCCGGCGATCACCGCGCCGACGTCCGCGGCCGGCACGCCGGAGCGGGCGAACAGGGCGCGGGCGGCGTAGATGCCGAGGTCGATGGGATTCACGTCGCGCAGGACCGAGGTGTAATCGGCAAAGGGCGTGCGCGCCCCGGCGAGCAGATAGATGTCGTCGTAGCGGGCGGTCAGGGCGCGCTGGACTGCGGATTCAAAAGCCATGTTCAGCCTTTCTTGCGATTGAGGAATTCCTGCATCCGCCGGTTGGCTTCGTCGCTGCTCTGGGCGATGGCCGCGGCCAGGGATTCGGTATAGAGGCCATTGGCCATCGACATGTCGCCGATGTTGGCCACGGCGGTGATCGAGGCCCAGTTGGAGAGCGGGGCATTGCTGGCGATCTGCCGCGCCAGCCGCATCGCCTCGTTCAGCGCTTCGCCGACCGGCACTAGGTAATGCGACAGCCCGAGGCGGTAGCCGTCTTGCGCCGGGTAGCTGCGCCCGGTCAGCATCATTTCGGTCATCCGGTCCGGGCCGATGATCTTGGCGACCCGCACCGAAGCGCCGCCGCCGACGAAGATGCCGCGCTGGCCTTCCGGCAGCTGATAGAAGGTGCTGGCGTCGGCCACCCGGACATGGGTGGAGGTCGCCAGTTCGAGGCCGCCGCCGACCACGGCGCCATGCAGCGCCGAAACCACCGCCCGGCCGCCGAATTGAATCTTGTTGAAGACCCGGTGCCACCACTGGGAGTGCTGCAACACTTCGAAGGGCGTGCGGGCCTGGTGCTCGGAAAGGTCCAGTCCGGCGGAAAAGTGCTGGCCCTCGCCGGACAGCACCACGACGGTGACTTCGCTCGGCAGGCGGTCGAAACAGGCTTCGATGTCCTGCAGCAGGCCGTTATTGACCGCGTTGCGCTTGGCCGGGCGGTTGAGCCGGACGTGGGCCACCGGGCCGTCGAGACTCACCAGGATGTTGTCGTAGTTCATCTTGTTTTCCTTGGGGGTTGGGGTGCTGTTCTCCTGCCGCCGCGTCAGGCGGTGGCGCCTGCCGGAAGGATCACGTCCTCGTCCGGCTGGTCGGCGTGCAGCCGCAGCACCAGGTCGGCGCGGCGGGTCAGTACCAGCCGCTGGTTGATGTAGGCCTTGTCGGTGATTTCCCCGGCGTCAATCGACGGCGGTTCCGCCAGCAACATGGCGCGGGCGGCGTAGGTCGAGGAGCCGCCGCCCTGCTTGTGCAGCTTGGCCAGGCCCCGGGCGACCATCGCCCGCACCGAGGGCTGGCGCAGCAGGGTTTCCACCGGCGCGTCCGCCGGCAGGTTGGCCGAGAGCTTCCGCAACTCGGCGATGTTAGGGAAGATCAGGAAGCCGATTTCGTCCCGGTCGTGCCCGGTGACGACGATGTCCTGGGCAATCGGCACCAGCGCGTCGATGCCCTTGATCCGCAGGCTGCCGACGTGAACCCAGGTGCCGGTGACCAGCTTGAAGTCCTCGCCGACCCGGCCGTCGAACAGCAGGCCCTTGTCCGGGCGCGCCGCATCGACGAATTCCACCGCGTCGCCGATCTGGTAATAGCCCTCGTCATCGAAGGCCGACGCGGAAAGCGCCGGCAGCTTCCAGTAGCCGGGCATCACGTTCGGGCCACGAACCCGCACTTCCAGCTTGTCCGCCGACGGCACCAGCTTCAGCTCGGTGCCGGGAATCGGGATGCCGATGACGCCGGAGCGTTCCGGGGCGAAGTGGCTGTCGGTGCACAGCGGCGCCGTTTCGGTCGAGCCCCAGCCGGAGACCAGCGGTACCCGTTCGCCGATGGTGGCTTCCGCCAGCCGGTTGATCTCGTCGAACAAATGCTGCGGCAGCGCCGCGGCGGCGTAGAAGATCACCTGCAGCCGGCTGAAGAAGTTCTGCCGCAGCGCCGCGTCGGCGTGCAGCGCCGACACCAGCATGTCGAAACCGCGGGGGACGTTGAGATAGACCGTCGGCGCCACGTCGCGCAGGTTCTTCTGGCTGGTTTCAAACAGGCCGGGGGCCGGCTTGCCGGCGTCCAGATAGAGGGTGCCGCCGTTGCGCAGCACCATGTTGAAGTTGTGGTTGCTGCCGAAGGTGTGGCTCCAGGGCAGCCAATCGACCACCACCGGCGGCTGGCTTTCGAGGAAGGGCCAGACCTGGGCCTTGCCCTGCTGGTTGGCGCAGAGCATCCGCTGGGTATTGACCACCGCCTTGGGGGCGCCGACCGAACCGGAGGTGAACAGGAACTTGGCGATGCTGTCGCCGTTCACCCCGGCGAAGGCGGCGTCGACCGCCGCGTCGTCGGTCCGGGCCAGCAGCTCGGGGAAAGCCACCTGGCCCTCGCCACAACCGCCGCGGCTGCCGGCGACCACGCTGCCGCTGAACAGGCCGCCCAGCGCCTTGAGCGCCGGGGCGAAGCGGGTGTGGTCCTCGACGAAGATCACGCCGGGCTGCAGCAGCTCGATATTGGCCTTGAGCTTGGCGAAATCCTTGGAAATCAGCGAGTAGGCCTGGGAAATCGACGCCACCGGCACGCCGATGTGCATCGCCGCCAGCATCAGCAGCCCGTGCTCCAGGCTGTTGTCGGACAGGATCGCCAGCGGCCGTTCGGCCGACAGCCCCTGGCCCAGCAGCCAGGTGGCGACGGCGCGAACCCGGCGCCGGGTTTCGGCATAGCTGAGTTCAACCCAGTTGCCGTCGGCACCACGCTCGGCGAGGAAAACCTGATCCGGGCGCTCGGCGGCCCAGCGTTCGAGAAAATCCCCCAGCTTTTCCGCCGGGGGGCCGAGGGGCACCGGCGAACGCAGGTAGAGCGTGCCGTCGGGACGGCGCTCTACCTCGACGGCGGCCGGTGCAAACAGGCGCTGCGGGTCGCGCAGGACAGGGCTCATGCTCGACCTCACTTCCCGGAAATGACCTTCCACTCGCCGTTCTCCACCCGCACCAGGATGCGGGCGCGCTCGTCGAGGCCGAAGTGGTCGCTGGGGCTCATGTTGAAGACGCCATGGCTGCCGGCGATTTCCCTTTCCTTCTCGATGGCATCGCGCAGCGCCTGGCGGAACTTGGGCGTGCCGGGCTTGCCCTGCTTCAGCGCCACGGGGATCGCCTTTTCAATCAGCTTGAAGGCATCCCAGGCGTAGCCGCCGAAAGAGGACACGCTGCCGGGGCCGTACTTGTCCTCGTAGAGCTTGATGTATTCCAGCGCGACCTTCTTCGACGGGTGGGCGTCGGGCAGCTGGCTGGCGACGGCAATCGGGCCTATCGGCAGGATGCCGCCTTCGACGGACTTGCCGCCGACCTTGAGGAATTCCTTGTTGGCGGCGGCGTGGGTTTGATAGACCTGACCCTTGAAGCCGCGCTCGGCCAGCGTGGTGTGGGGCAGCGCGGCCGGGGTGCCGGAGCCGGCGACCAGCACGGCGTCGGGCTTGGCGCTGACGATCTTCAGCACCTGGCCGCTGACCGAGGTGTCGGTCCGGTTATAGCGTTCGACGGCGACCAGCTTGATCCCGGCGGCTTCCGCGGCGGCGGTGACTTCCTTCAGCCAGACTTCACCGTAGGGGTCGCTGAAGCCGATGAAGCCCAGGGTCTTGATCCCGGTCTGCTGCATGTGGCCGACCAGGGCCTTGGCCATCAGCGAGTTGTGCTGCGGCGCCCGGAAGACCCAGGTGTTCTTGGCCGGCGGCAGATCAACCGGACACATCGCGACCTGCGGCGTCGCGGTTTCGTTGGCGACTTCGGCAATCGCCGCGCAGGCCGGGGTGCTGGAGGAGCCGACCAGCACATCGACGTTGTCTTCGGTCACCAGCTTGCGGGCGTTCTTGGTGGCCTGGCCGGGGTCGGTGCCGTCGTCGAGGACGATGAAGTTGAGCTTTTCTCCGGCAACCACCGTCGGCAGGATCGCGAAGGTATTCTTCTCGGGTATGCCGAGGGAAGCGGCCGGGCCGGTGGCGGACACCGATACGCCGATGTTGATGTCGGCGCAGGCGAGGCCGCTCAGGGCCAGCATGACGGCAGCGCTCAGATAAGTCTTTTTCATGTTTGTCTCCTCCTGTTGGATTGGGGTGGCTTCGTGGCCGTGCGGTATCAGATATGAGATTTGAACCACGCAATGAATATACTTTACAATATCTTCCAATAGCAAGAGATCGTATTTGATATTTTTGGAGACCAAGATGGCGAACTACCAGGCCCCCCTGCGCGACATGCGCTTTGCAATGCACGAACTCAACGACTCCGCCGCGCTGTGCGCGCTGCCCGCCTACGCCGAGTGCGACCGGGCGCTGATGGACGCGGTACTGGAGGAAGCTGCGAAATTCGCCGGCGAGGTGCTGTCGCCGCTGAATCCCCTGGGCGACCGGGAAGGCGCCCGCTGGCAGCCCGGCGCCGACGGCCGCGGCGAAGTCCGCACCGCCCCCGGCTT
>JBEBBF010000037.1:0-2685 GCA_041158545.1 Pseudomonadota bacterium
TTCTGGATCATGAACAGGCCGCTCAGAATCACCAGCGTCAGCGGCACCACGTAGGGCTTCAGCGTCGGCGTGACGATTTCCAGGCCTTCCACGGCCGACAGCACCGAAATCGCCGGGGTGATCATGCTGTCACCGTAGAACAGGGCCGCGGCAAAGATGCCCAGCAGCGTGATGACCCAGGCCAGCCGGGGATCCTTGGCCCGCTCGGTGACCAGCGCCAGCAGGGCCAGCGAACCGCCCTCGCCCCGGTTGTCCGCCCGCATGATCACCGCGACGTACTTGATCGTCACCAGCACGATGATCGACCAGAAGACCATCGACAGGATGCCGAGAATGTTTTCCGGGGTGACCTCGATGGGGTGATGGCCGTTGAAGATTTCCTTGAGGGCGTAGAGGGGGCTGGTTCCAATGTCACCAAAAACGACCCCGATGGCGCTGACAGTCAGCGCCCCCAATGCCTGGCGTGAGCTCATGCTTTCTCCCTGATTCCTTTTGTAATGTTCGCCTGGCCTTGCCAGGTCGACGGGAGAGCCTAATCCCGGCTCAATGCCGGGTAAAGCGGATTCCTGACCGCAAGCTTGATGAATCAGGGAAAAAACGCCAGGTTTTGACCGGGATCAATAGAGGGATTCGCGGGCAATTCCGCGGCGCTTGATCAGCCGCCGTAGTCGCTCCAGCGCTTCCATCTGGATTTGCCGCACCCGCTCCCGGGTCAGCTCCAGATCGGTGGCGATGGTGTCCAGGGTCATGACTTCCAGGCCATTGAGGCCGTAGCGCCGCTCCAGCACATAGCGTTGCCGTTCGTTCAGCTGCTCCAGCCACAGTTCGACCAGCGCCGAGAGTTCGTGGGCCTGCAGCGCGCTGACCGGATCGAAAGCGTTTTCGTCCGGGATGATGTCGGCGACGGTGTGGTTGGGGTCCACCTCCAGCGGCGCATCCAGCGAGGCGGTGTGCTCGTTGAGCTGCAGCATGTCGCGGATTTCCGCCACCGGCTTGTCGATCAGCCCGGCGATTTTTTCCGCGGAGGGGTCGCGCTCACCGGCTGCTTCGAGGTGGCGCTGCGCCCGCAACACGACATTGATTTCCTTGACCACATGCACCGGCAGCCGGATGGTCCGCGCCTGGTTCATGATCGCCCGCTCTATGCTTTGCCTTATCCACCAGGTGGCATACGTGGAAAAACGAAAACCCCGCTCGGGGTCGAATTTTTCCAGCGCGTGGATCAGGCCCAGGTTGCCCTCCTCGACCAAGTCGAGCAAGGGCATGCTGCGGTTGAGGTAGTGCTTGGCGATATTCACGACCAGCCGCAGGTTGTGCTCGATCATGATCTGCCGCGCCGCGAAATCCCCGGCTCTGGCGCGGCGGGCCGCGTCCAGCTCCTCAGGCGGCGTCAACAGCGGCTTGGCGCCGATATCGTTGAGGTAAAGCTGGGTGACATCTTCGAGGAGTTCCGCCTCGGGCAAGGGAAACTCCACATCCGGCAACAGCGCGGCCTGGCCGGTTTCGGCAACTTCTTCGGGTTCTTCGAAATCGCCTTCTTCGTCCATGCTTCAGCGCTTGGGCAGGTAGGACATCGGATCGACCGGCTTGCCCTGGCGTCGGATTTCGAAGTGCAGCTTCACGCCGTTATCGCTGTCCGTGCTGCCCATTTCAGCGATTTTCTGGCCCTTGCTGACCGCCTGCCCTTCCTTGACCAATATTTTCTGATTGTGGGCGTAAGCAGAAAGGAAGGTGGCGTTGTGTTTGACGATCACCAGCTGGCCGTAGCCTCTTAAACCGGTCCCGGCATAGACCACCTTGCCATCCCCGGCGGCATTGACCGGATCACCGGCCTTGCCCGTCAGATCCAGGCCCTTGTTGCTGGCGTCGTTGAAGCCAGCCTGAACCTTGCCCGCAGCCGGCCAACCCCAGGCGACCTCCTCGCCGGAAACCGCTACGGCCGGCTCTACCTTGACTTCAGCCGGTTTGGCATCCCCGGGCTTGGCCACGGCGATTTCCACCGGCCCCGTCTGCTTCTGCAGCCGGGCATAGGCCTCATCCGAGTAGGCTTCCTTGCCCGCCCGCGGCTCGCGCTTCAGGGTGTCGCTACCGGCCAGCGGCTTGCTGTCCAGCGGCCGGGTTTCGACAACGCCACCGGCGCTGATCGGGCGGCTGACCACGGCACCGGCTTCGGCATCGCTGCCCGGCGGAACCACCCGCAGCACCTGTCCGGCCTGAATCGAATTCGGGTTGGTCAGGTTGTTCCAGGCGGCGATATCCCGGTAGTCCTGGCCGTTATCCAGCGCAATCCGGTACAGGGTGTCGCCCTTCTTGACTGCGTAATAGCCTTTTTCGTTGCCGGTCAATACTGGCGTCGCCACGGCGACGGCGACCGGCGGCTGGGCCGCCGCCGCAGCCGGCGTGGCGCTGCCCCGCTCAACCACCGGCGCCGGCGGCTGGCTGGCGCAAGCAGCAAGCAACAGCAGGGAACTGGCGAGCAGAAGCGTGTCTTTTTTCATTCTGTTCCTGTCAGGAGCGGGACAAAGCGGCAGGCCTCCAGCCGTGTTTCCACATAGCCCTGGGGGCCGCGCTCAATCAGGCAAAGATACTGTTCACCTGTGCCCACTGGCAAGATCAAACGGCCACCGGGAGCCAGTTGCTGCAGCAATGCCGGTGGTTTTCCAATCGCAGCGGCCGCCACGATGA
>JBEBBF010000038.1:0-7437 GCA_041158545.1 Pseudomonadota bacterium
GTGTCCTGCAGCGTCTGGGTCGGGAAACCGTACATCAGATAGGCATGGACCATCACCCCCGCCTCGCTGAAGGCGCGGGTGACCCGGGCAACCTGCTCGACCGAAACACCCTTGTTCATCAACTTCAGCAGCCGGTCGGACGCCACTTCCAGACCGCCGGAAATCGCGATGCAGCCGCTGTCGGCCAGCAACTGGCACAACTCCGGCGTGAAGGATTTTTCGAAGCGGATGTTGCCCCACCAGGAAATCACCAGTTGCCGCCGCAACAGCTCCTCGGCCAGCGCCCGCAGCGCCTTGGGCGGCGCCGCCTCATCGACAAAATGGAAGCCGGTCTGCCCGGTCTCGGCGATCACCTGCTCGATCCGATCCACCAGCAGCGCCGCCGGCGCGCCATCGAAACGGCCGATGTAATCCAGGCTGACATCGCAAAAGCTGCATTTCTTCCAGTAGCAGCCATGGGCGACGGTCAGCTTGTTCCAGCGCCCCTCGGACCACAGCCGGTGCATCGGGTTGAGCATGTCCAGCAGCGACAGGTAACGCTGCAGCGGCAGCCCGTCCCAGGTCGGCGTCCCGACCTCGGCAAAGGGAATGTCCGGCTCGTCACCGGCCACATAGCGCACCGCCCCCGCCTCGCGGAAAAAGGTCCGCACCAGCCGTTCCCGGCCGCGACCGCCGGCAAGGTGATCCAGCAACGCCAGCAGCGGCCGCTCACCATCGTCCAGACAAACGAAATCGACAAAATCGAACAGCCGCGGCTCGGCCAGCTGGCGCAACTCGGTATTCACATAACCGCCGCCCAGCACCACCGGCAAATCCGGCCGCGCCGCCTTCAGCGCCTGGGCAATCCGCAGCGCCCCATAAACCGAACCGGGAAAAGGCACGGACAGCAGCACCAGATCGGGCTGATGCCGCGCCAGCGCCGCGCCACTCAGCCGTTGCAGGGTCGCATCGACCAGATTGGCCGGCGCCGCCAGCGCCGCTGCCAGCGGCCCGAAGCTCGCCTGGCTCTGCGCCAGGGACTCGCCGTAACGGACAAATTCAAAGCGGGGATCCACCGCCTCCCGCAGCACATCCGCCAGATCGTCGAGGAACAGCGTCGCCAGATGCCGCGCCCGGTCCTGCACGCCCAGCGCGCCAAACGCCCAGGCCAGCGGGTCTTCGCCCTCCTCGGCGACAAAAACCTCCAGGGACGCAAACCGCGGCCCCTCCGGCAACAGCCCGCGGCTGGCGATCCGCTGCGCCAGCGCCGGATCGCGCCCCTGCAGAAACGCCACCACCGGCGCCACCGTCGCCCGGTAAGCCGCAAATTCAGCCAGAAAATGCCGCAACCCCGGCGAACGCTTCTTCGCCGGCACCGCCTCCACCCGCTCCCGAATCGCCTCCAGCCCCGCCGGCGAAAACAAATCCAGCACCAGAGCCAGCGCCAAATCCTCCTGCACCGCCCCCACTCCGCGGGAACGCAGGAAACCGGTCAGATAGGCGGTGGACGGATAAGGCACATTCAACTGCGTCATCGGCGGAATCAGCGCGAGGACGCGGGGGCCGGCCGGCGCAGCCGGCGGCGACGGGCCCAAGCCGGATTCAGACATCCGCTTCCACCATCCCGCCGTCCTTTTCCATCCAGGCGCGGCGGCCGGAGGCTTCGCCTTTGCCCATCAGCAGCGTGAAGGTGCTGGACATCGCGGTGATTTCCTCGCGGCCGGCGGTGAAGGGCACCAGGCGGCGGGTGTCCGGGCAGAGGGTGGTTTCCCACAGCTGCTCCGGGTTCATTTCGCCCAGACCCTTGAAGCGGGAGACGCTGAGCTTGCTCTCGGCGATGCCCTCTTCCCGCAGCTTGTGCAGGGTCTGGTTCTTTTCCGCCTCGTCGAGGCAGTAAATCTTGCGGGTGTGGCCGCGGGCCTCGACATCGACGCGAAACAGCGGCGGCTGGGCGACATGGATGTGCCCCTTTTCCACCAGCGCCGGGAAATGGCGCAGGAACAGCGTGAACAGCAGCACCTGGATATGGCTGCCATCCACGTCCGCGTCGGACATCACGATGATCCGGCCGTAGCGCAGGCCGCTGAGATCGGCGCTGTCGATCTGGTCGAAGCCATGGGGATCGACGCCGATGGCCACCGAGATGTCGTGCACTTCGTTGTTCTTGAACAGCTGATCGCGCTCCACTTCCCAGGTATTGAGCACCTTGCCGCGCAGCGGCAGCACCGCCTGGGTTTCCTTGTCCCTGCCCTGCTTGGCTGAGCCGCCGGCGGAATCGCCCTCGACCAGGAACAGCTCGTTACGGCTGATGTCGTCGGATTCGCAATCGGTCAGCTTGCCGGGCAAGGTGGCGATGCCCGAGGACTTCTTCTTTTCCACCTTCTGCGCCGCCTTTTGCCGCTGCTGCGCCGCCTTCACCGCCAGTTCGGCGATCTTGCGGCCGTAGTCGGCGTGGCCGTTCAGCCACAACTCCAGCGGGTCGCGCACCATCTGCGCCACCAGCTTGTAGGCATCGCGGCTGGTCAGCTTTTCCTTGGTCTGCCCCTGGAACTGCGGGTCCAGCACCTTGGCCGACAGCAGGTAGGTCATCCGCCCGGTCACATCCTCCTGCGCCAGCTTCACCTTCGCCGGCAGGATCGCGTGATGCTCGGCAAAGGACTTCACCGCCTCGAACACCCCGGCCTTCAGCCCCGCCTCGTGGGTGCCGCCGTCCAGCGTCGGGATCAGGTTCACATAGGACTCCGGCTTGTTGCCGCCCTCCTCGAACCAGGCCAGCGCCCAGCTCGCCCCCTCGCCCACCGCAAAACCATTCGCCACCTCGACAAATTTCTCGCCGACGAACACCGGCACCAGCGGCTGCCCGGACATCATCTCGGTCAGGTAATCCGCCATCCCGTTGCGGTAGCACCACTCCTTCTTCTCCTGCCCGGCCACCTCCAGCACCACCTGCAGGTTCGGCATCAGCACCGCCTTCGAGCGTAGCAGATGCTCCAGCTGGTTGAGATTCACCTTCGGGCTGTCGAAATAACGCGGGTCCGGCTGGATGCGCACCGTCGTCCCGGTATTGCGGACGCCGCAATCGCCGATCCGGCTCAGCGGCTCGACGACGAAGCCGGCGGCAAAGGCAATCTGATACACCCCGCCGCCGCGCCGCACCTCCACCTCCAGCCGGGTGGACAAGGCATTGGTCACCGACACCCCGACGCCGTGCAGGCCGCCGGAAAAGCGGTAGGCATTGCCACTGTCCTTCTTGTTGAACTTGCCCCCGGCGTGCAGCTTGCAGAACACCAGCTCCACCGCCGGCCGCCCCTCTTCCGGATGCATCTCCACCGGAATGCCGCGGCCATTGTCGCTGACCTCGATCCGCCCCTCCGCCGTCACCGACACGGTGATCCGCTTGGCAAACCCCGCCAGCGCCTCATCAGCAGCGTTATCAATGACTTCCTGGACGATATGGGTCGGGCAGGTCGTCCGGGTATACATCCCCGGCCTTTCCTTCACCGGCTCCAGATCCTTCAGGACACGAATCGAAGAAGCGGAATAATCAGTCATCACCCACCCCAACTCAGGGCAAAAAACAAAACGGCCGCCATTTTCCACGGGAAGAGGCTTGGAGAGGGCATATTTTTGGGCGGGAAATACCTGAACGGGAATACGACGTGAACGACCACACTCCCGCCAGAGTACGAATCCAGCCTCGTTTCCCGATTTGCTTCCGCCCACCCGCAGCAAAAGCGCTCGCTTCAGCGTTGCGCCGAACCAGCTTTCAGCAGGCTGGCCACCGCCGGGTCCAGGCTGGTCATGAACGCTTCGACAGCGGCGGTGTAGCGGCCGGGAAGGCCGAGATCGTCGTTGATGGCGCCGTGGCTCATTCGCTCGGGCAGGACACGGGCGGGCACACCGAGTGCCCGGCTTTTCTCCGCGTAGGCCTGGGCCTGGCCGCAGGGATCGTCCTGCCGCCGCGTGGAACAGACGCCGAGCCAGGGCGATGCGCCGGGCTCCAGCCGATGAAACGGCGAGGCGGCGACCCACTGCGCCTCGTGCTCACCGAAGGCTTCGCGATAGCGGGTTTTGAGAAAGGGATAGACCCTGGGCATCTGCCGGACCACGTCGATGGCCCCAGCATCCAGGGAGATCACCCCCAGCAGCGGGCGCAGGCCGTTTGCCTGACGCAGGCGGGCGTCGGCATGAACCAGCGACACCAGGTGCGCCCCGGCCGAATGCCCCATCAGCAGCAGCCGCTCCGCATCCCCGCCCCAGGATTCGGCATGGCTCTGGACAAAAGCCAGCGCCCGGGCGACATGCCCGGCCTGGGCCAGCGCATCGGCGCCGTCGCTGACCATCGGGTAATTGATGGCAACGAAGATGAAACCCGCCGGGACCCAGCGCGCGACCTTGTTCGCCGTCAGTTTTTCGCTGCGCTTGTCGCCAACGCACCAGCCGCCACCGTGCACCATCACGATGATCGGCGCCCGCCCGGCACTCCTGGTTTTCGGCAAATACACATCCAGCCGGGTGCGCGGCTCGGGGCCGTAAGCCACATCACCACGATCCGGCGAGGGGCCGGGCTGACGGCTTTGCCGGGCCGACTCGATGCGATTGATTCGTCTCGCCCACTCGGCGCAACTCAGGTCGCCGCCGCCTTCCCCAGCCATTTCGGCGCCGATCTCAGCCTCCGGGGGCCGGCCCGCTTCCTGCCGCGCCAGCCCCCGCTGCTGGATGCGCTCGTGCATCCGTTCCCGCCAGGTTTCGGCGGCCAGCGGCGCCGAAACCAGCAACACGAACAGGCCCAGGCACAAGGTGTGGCGAAGATTACCGACGTGCATTGCTGACTCCATGGTGATGCAGGATTCCGGATCGGCCGGGGCGCGGACGCCGCGGCTGCCGAATTGTGCAATCCCTGGCGATCCGGTGGACAAATTTCCGCCACCGCAAGGGCGCGTCCCGCCGCCGATTGGCATTACCCCCGGCAAACCCCACAATTCGCCCTCCCCCACTGCCGAGTCCGCCGATGAGCCTTTCCCTTGCCAAGCTGCCTGCGCTGGAAAACCTGCGGGGTTTTGTTGCGGTGGGGCGGCGGATGAGCATCACGCTGGCGGCACAGGACCTGTTTCTGACCCAGTCGGCGGTGAGCCGGCAGATTCAGGGGCTGGAAGCGCAGTTGGGATTGCGCCTGTTCGAGCGCGGCCACCGGGCGCTGCAATTCACCGTGGCGGGGGCGGAATTGTTCCGGCTGGCGGATGGCCTGCTGCTGCAATTGCAGGACGGGCTGGGACGGCTGCAGGACGCGGCACGGCAGCGGCCGGTGACGCTGACGGCCAGCATCGGCTTTGTCGGGCTGTGGCTGCTGCCGCGGCTGGGGGACTGGCAGGCGCGGCATCCGGACATCGAGCTGCGGCTGTCGGCGGACAACGGCCGGGTCGATCTGCGCCAGGAAGGCGTTGATCTGGCGATCCGCTACGCCGCGGCGGAGAGCCTGCCCGCGGAAGCCGAATGCCTGTTTGCCGAGCAACTGGCGGTGGTGGCGCACCCGGCGCTGGCCACCGCCGGGCTGGACCTGGCCCGGCTGGGCCAGAGCGTGTTGCTGGAATTCGAACAGCAGCATCAGCCCTGGCTGAGCTGGCAAACCTGGCTGGACAGCCAGGGCTGGAGCGGCGCCCGACCGCGGGCGATGCTGCGCTTCAACCAGTACGACCAGTTGATCCACGCCGCCAGCGCCGGCCAGGGGCTGGCGCTGGGCCGGCTGCCGCTGATCGCCGAACCGCTGGCCGACGGCCGGTTGGCCCGAGTGGCCCTCGCCCAGCCCGGCCCCCCCTGCGGCCACCGCTACGCGCTGCTGTGCAACCCGGCAGCGGCGCGGCCGGAAGTCCAGGCGGTCATCGCCTGGCTGCGCGAACAGGCCGGGGCGACGCTGGCGCGGATGGTGGCGCTGGCCGGATAGTCGCCGGGCGAAGCTTCCCGACCTGCCGACGGTACAACCTCACCGCCACGCGGCCGCTTCCCGCCGCAACTTTCCCCAACCCCGAACGGCCAACAACGCCATCCTTCAGCCCGGCCGGGCGAGCAGGCCGTCGGCCAGGTCCGGCGCGACCGTGCCGTCATGCAGCCAGTCGCGGGCGATGGGCCACAGGGTTTCGGCAAACTCCTGGCGGAAAAAGGCGAAATGGCCGATCTGCACCAGCCCGAAACGGCCGGGCGTGAGGTGCAGATGCTGGCAATCGCTGTTGCGGAAGTAGCCGAGCAGCCGCTCGATGGCCGGAATCGTGCCGAACTCGTCGTCGCTGAGCGACAGCGCCAGCGTCGGCCCGCGCAGGCCGGCGAAGCGGGCGACCAGCTGCTGCCGCTCCCCCGCCGGCAAGGCGCGGGGGCCGTGGCGGAAGCCATCCTCGAAGCGGGGATGCCGGCTGGTCCAGTCCTGCACCACGCCGCGGGGCGTGTCCTCCAGCCAGCCCAGCCGCCGGCCGGGGAAATAGCCGCACAGCGCCGTCAGCGCCGGCATCGCCAGATGCCATTTCAGCAACAGCCCCAGCCGGCGCGCGGGCTGGTAATCCCGCCAGTAGGCGAACTGGGCGCCGACGGAAAACACCCGCTCGACCTGGACGTTGGACGCCGCCAGCCCGACCAGAAAACCGCCGACGCTATGCGCCACCACCTGCAGCGGCTGGCCGGGGAAATGTTCGCGGGCATGAACCAGCATCGCCTCGAAATCGAGCCGCCCCCATTCGATCCAGCCGGCGTGAAACCCGCGCAGCTGCGCCGGACGGGAGCCGCCGATGCCCCGGTAGTCGTAGCTCAGCACGTCGAAGCCCGCTTGGTGCAACCACGCGGCAAAGCGGCTGTAGTAGCGGCTATGCACCGACGTCGCCGGGTTGATGATCACCAGCGGCCGCCGCGGCCCCGGCCCGTGTCGCCAGACGTGGCCGTGCAGCCGGTAGCCATCCGCCGCCAGCGTCGAAAAAGCTTGCGCGCCACTCATACGGCCACCCCCACGGGCAGCGCCATCAACGGCGGCAGGCACTCCGGCCGCCCCAGTTGCAAACGGCTGGGCCGGCAGGCCTGGATGCAGGTGCCGGGCCGGCCAGCCAGGCGCAATTGCTGGCCGGGCAGCAATACCCAGTCCTCGCCGCCCTGCGCCTCGGTAATCCACAAACAGCCGCTTTCGCAGCGTACCGCCAGGCCGGCGCCGGCATCCAGCGCCAGTTCCTGGCCCTGGGTCAGGCAAAGGTCCAGCACCGGGCTGTGTATGCCCAACGGGCCGACTTCAGCGGCGGCGCGCCTTGCTGACCGCAACGGCAGGCTTTTGATCCACTTCATGGCGCACTCCTTTCTCGCGCTACGCCCCGCAGGCCGGGGGCATGGCGGCAGATTAAGGCGCGGCAGCCAGCGGCTCAAACGCGAATTTCGCCGGCTTCACATGCATGACAGGAATGCGAAAAATCTCAGCGGGGACCGCCGTAT
>JBEBBF010000039.1:0-3318 GCA_041158545.1 Pseudomonadota bacterium
CAGACCGTTGCCACCTTCGCTGCTTCGGCAGTGCAATGACCCCCACCCACACGAGAACCCGTCATGCCCATCAAGAAAATCCTCGTGGTCGATGACTCCCCGACCGAACGTTTCGTGACCACCGACCTGCTGGTCAAGAATGGCTATCAGGTGCTGACCGCAGAAAATGGCGAGGAAGGCATCGCCAAGGCCAAGCAGGAAAAGCCCGACCTGATCATCATGGACGTGGTGATGCCCGGCCTGAATGGCTACCAGGCTACCCGCACCCTGACCCGCGACGACGAAACCAAGGACATCCCGGTCATCGTCTGCACGTCCAAGGGCCAGGAAACCGACAAGATCTGGGGCCTGCGTCAGGGCGCCCTGGATTACCTGGTCAAGCCGCTGAACGGCGCGGAATTGCTGCAAAAAATCGCTGCTTTGCCCTAGCCCGACACCCGGCGAGCGACCATGGCAAAAAAGATCAGCCTGCGGCAATTCCAGGAACACCTGAGTACACGGCTCAACAGCGTGGCACGGGGCGAAGGCGCCTCGTCCATGCTGGGCGTGGCTGCTGGCGACCGGCAATGGCTGCTCGACCTGTCGGATTCCGGTGAAATCGTGCAGTTGCCGCCGCTGGTGCATGTGCCGCTGACCCGACCGACGTTCGCCGGCATCGCCAACATCCGCGGCAATCTCTACTCGGTCACCGACTTTTCGGTGTTTTGCGGTGGCGAAGCCACTCCGCTGAATGCCTATGCCCGGCTGCTGCTGATCGGAACCAAGTACGGATCGAACGCCGCACTGCTGGTCACCCGGATGCTGGGCCTGAAAAACCCCAACGACTTCACCCCGGAAGCGGATTCGGAAACGGCACCGACCTGGGGACGCCAGACCCTGCGGGACAAGGAAGGCCGTCGCTGGCACAAGCTGGCGATCCGCGAATTGCTGGCTGACAACGATTTCATGAACATCGGAACATGATCACCCCAACCTGTTCCTTCATTCCCTTTCACGCCTGATTCGGAGACAACGGATGGCCTTCAAGATCAATCTGCCCAAGCTTGCCCTGGGAAAGAAAAAGACCGATGACAGCAATGTCACCGTTTCTTCTTCATCCTCTGCCGCAGCGGCACGGCCGGGCAGCGCCGGCGCAGGCAAGGATTCGGTCGCCCTGCCGGGATTTCTGGCCGACAAGCCGGTGCTGCAACAGATGCAGATCGTCGGCGGCATGTTCGCCGCCCTCCTGGTCGTGATCGCCGGCATGGTCTTCTACGACAACCGCGAATCCTCCCACGGCACAACCTACGTTTCCGCAGCCGGTGAAATGCAGATGCTGTCGCAGCGCCTGGCGAAGGCCTCCTCGCTGGCGCTGCTCGGCAATCAGGTTGCCTTTACCCAGCTGAAGGATTCCCGGGAAAAGTTCTCCCAGTTGCTCGACCGCCTGACGGTCGGTGGCGAAATCGGCGACTCCTCGGTTCCGCCGACCCCGGACAGCGCTCGCCCGCAACTGGACAAGCTGATTGAAGTCTGGGCCCGCACCGACAAGGACGCCGCCTCCCTGCTCTCCCAGGAAAAGAATCTGGTCAATCTGGCCAAGGACGTCGGCCTGATCGATGCCAAGAACCCGCAACTGCTGGACCTTTCCGAACAGGTTGCAACGCTGAAGCTGCAATCCGGCGGCGGTGCCCGGGAAATCGCTGCGGCCAACCAGCTGGTGATGTTGACCCAGCGGATTGCCAAGAACGCCAGCGCACTGCTGGGCGGCGACGTCATCAACCCGGAAGTGGCCTTCCTGCTCGGCAAGGATACCAACGCCTTCCGTGAAACCCTGAACGGCCTGATCAAGGGCAACGAAACCCTGCGTCTCAACGCCGCCTCCGACCCGGACACCAAGGAAAAACTCGGCGAACTGGAAGCCGTGTTCAAGGAATACCAGTCTGCGATTGGCAACATTCTCGGCAACATGCAGCCGCTGGTTGTCGCCAAGCAGGCCGGCGCCCGCATCTTCCAGGAAAGTGAAGGTCTGCTGGCCGCCACCAACGAACTGGATCAGGCCTACAAAGGTGAGCTGGGCGAACGCACGCTGTTCCTGATCATCCTGATCCTGCTGGTTGTCGCCGCTGTCGTCGTGCTGGCCCTGCTGGCCAAGCTCTACCTCGACGACTCCTCCCGCCGCGCCAACGAAGCAGAAAAGCAACGTCAGGAATCCGACCAGACCAACCGTCAGAACCAGGACGCCATTTTGCGTCTGATGAACGAACTAGGCGACTTGGCTGACGGCGACCTCACCGTGACCGCGACCGTGTCGGAAGACATTACCGGCGCCATCGCTGACTCGATCAACTACACGATTGAAGAACTCCGCCTGCTGGTCGGCCGGATCAACAACGCGGCGACCCGGGTGACGCAAGCAACCGAAATCGCCCGTCAGACCTCCGCCGAACTGCTGGCCGCTGCGGAAAAGCAGTCCCAGGAAATTGAGGAAGTCGGACGCTCGGCGCTGGAAATGGCCACCTCGATGAATGACGTGTCCGGTAACGCAACCCAGTCCGCCCAGGTGGCGCGCCAATCGCTGGCCGCCGCGGAAAAGGGTACCGTCGCCGTGCAGGACTCCATCAAGGGCATGAACGAAATTCGCGAGCAGATCCAGGAAACCTCGAAGCGGATCAAGCGGCTGGGCGAAAGCTCCCAGGAGATCGGTGAAATCGTGGAACTGATCTCGGACATTACCGAACAGACCAACGTGCTGGCTCTGAACGCGGCCATTCAGGCGGCCTCCGCCGGTGAAGCCGGTCGCGGCTTCACGGTGGTTGCGGAAGAAGTGCAGCGGCTGGCGGAACGCTCCGCGGAAGCAACGAAGCAGATCGCGGCGATTGTGCGGACGATTCAGACCGACACCCAGGACGCGGTCAGCGCCATGGAAAAATCAACCCAGGGTGTGGTCGAAGGGGCCAAGCTCTCCGACGCCGCCGGTCAGGCGCTGTCGGAGATCGGTCAGGTGTCGCGTAACCTCGCCAGCCTGATTGAGAACATTTCCGAAGCCACGCAAAAGCAGGCCGGGTCCGCGACCCAGGTGGCCCAGCTGATGCAGGACATTCTGCGAATCACCGAACAAACCACCGCAGGTACGCAGCGCACCGCTGAAGCCGTGGATGAATTGACTGACCTGGCTTCGGAACTGAAGGGCTCCGTTGCCGGCTTCAAGGTTGACTGACGCGCCGATGAATGCCGTGAGCGAATTCGAACTGGGTCCCCTGACATGGGTCAAGGGTGAGATAGATCTCGCCCTGGCCCGTGCCGGTGAGTCATTGCGGGCTTTTGCCGGCAAGCGCGACG
>JBEBBF010000040.1:0-7664 GCA_041158545.1 Pseudomonadota bacterium
TTGTTCTCCTGGCAGGCAAGAAAAAAACCGCCGGCCGGGGCTGTCTCCGACCCCGGCGCGACGGTTACAGGCGCAGCCTCAGCCGGCGGCGCGTTGTTGCAGCACTTCGATGGCGGGCAGGGTCTTGCCTTCGAGGAATTCCAGGAAGGCGCCGCCGCCGGTGGAGATGTAGCCGACGTGGTTGGCGATTTCGAACTTGGCGATGGCCGCCAGGGTGTCGCCGCCGCCGGCAATCGAGAAGGCGCCGGAGTGGGCGATGGCGGAGGCCAGCATCTTGGTGCCGCCGGCGAACTGGTCGAGTTCGAACACGCCGACCGGGCCGTTCCAGACGATGGTGCCGGCGTTGGCGATGATTTCGGAGAGCTTGGCGGCGGTCTTGGGGCCGACGTCGAGGATGCGGTCGTGGGCCGCCACGTCGGTGACTGGAATCTTGTTGGCACGGGCCAGCGCCGAGACTTCATCGGCCACCACCACGTCGACCGGCAGCGGCACTTCGGCGCCCCGCTCCTTCATGATGTCGATGATCGCGTGGGCTTCCTTGACCAGGTCGGCTTCGGCCAGGGAATCGCCGATCCGCTTGCCGTCGGCCAGCAGGAAGGTGTTGGCGATGCCGCCGCCGACGATCAGCTGATCCACCTTGCTGGCCAGGGACTTCAGGATGGTCAGCTTGGACGACACCTTGGAGCCGCCGACGATGGCGACCAGCGGCCGGGCCGGGTTGTGCAGCGCCTTGGACAACGCTTCGATTTCGGCGCCCATCAGCACGCCGGCGCAGGCAACCGGGGCGTACTTGGCCATGCCGTGGGTCGTGGCTTCGGCGCGGTGGGCGGTGCCGAAGGCGTCATTGACATAGACGTCGCACAGCTTGGCCATCTTCTGCGCCAGCTCGTCGTTGTTCTTCTTTTCGCCCTTGTTCACGCGGCAGTTTTCCAGCAGCACCACTTCGCCGGCGGCGACCTCGAAACCGCCATCGACCCAGTTCTGCACCAGCCGCACCGGCTTGTGCAGCAGCTGACCCAGGCGGACGGCAACCGGCATCAGCGTGTCGTCGGCCTTCAGTTCGCCTTCGGTCGGGCGGCCCAGATGCGAGGTCACCATCACCGCGGCGCCCTGGTCCAGGCAGTACTTGATCGACGGCAGCGAAGCGCGGATGCGGGTGTCTTCGGTGATGTTGCCGGCGTCGTCCTGCGGCACGTTGAGGTCGGCGCGGATGAAGACGCGCTTGCCGGCGAGGGAAAGGTCGGTGAGCTTGATCACGTTCATGGTGGTCTCCTGAGCGGTTTATCGGGATGAGGGTTGCCAGAGGCGGGACCAGTGGTCGGCCACCTCCAGCATGCGGTTGGCAAAGCCCCATTCGTTGTCGAACCAGACGAACAGATTGACCAGATGCGTCCCGGCGGTGCGGGTCTGGCTGCCGTCCACGATCGCGGAATGGGGGTCGTGGTTGAAATCAATCGAGGCGTGCGCCTCTTCGGAATAGGCGATCAGCCGTTTCAGCGCCCCCTGGCTGGCGGTGGCCAGCAGCGCGTTGAGGCTGTGGGCGCTGACCGGGCGCTGGGTCGCCAGCGTCAGGTCAATCGCCGAGACGTTCAGCGTCGGCACCCGGATCGCCTTGGCCTGGACCCGCCCGGCCAGTTGCGGCAGCAGCCGCTCGACGCCGCGGGCCAGACCGGTGGACACCGGGATGATGGACTGCATCGCCGAACGGGTCCGGCGCAGGTCGGCATGGTGGTAGCCGTCGATCAGCGGCTGGTCGTTCATCGCCGAATGCAGCGTCGTCAGCAGCACCTGCTCCAGGCCGATTTCCCGGTCGAGCAGGTCGAGGATGGGGACCACGGCATTGGTGGTGCAGGACGCGGCGGACACCAGACGCTCACTGCCGTCGAGCTGCCCGGAGTTGATGCCGGAGATGATCGTCGCATCGACATCGCCGGCGCTGGCGCCGGGGTGCGACAGCAGCAGCCGCGGGCAGCCGGCACCGAGGAAGCGCTCCAGTTCCGCCCGCAGGCCATACACGCCGGAGCATTCGACAACCAGGTCGATGTCCTGCCAATCCACGCTTTCCGGCGTCCGGCCGTGGCTGACCCGGATCGGCGCCTGACCATCCAGGCAGAGCTGGCCGTCGCTGACCGCGACCTCGCCGGGGAAACGCCCGTGGGTCGAATCAAAGCGGGTGAGGTAGGCCATGCTTTCCAGATTGGCCGGCTCGTTGATCGCCCTGACTTCCAGGCGGTGCGCCAGCGGGGATTCGCGCAGCGCGCGCAGGAAACAGCGACCGATGCGGCCATAACCGTTGATCGCAACGCGCAGGGCGGGAGAATTCGCTGAAATGTGCGCAGGCACGGACCGTTCGAGGCGCGAAAGATGGGAAGGGCGGGATTCTACAGGGATGCCGCAGGGCTGCCCATGGGTTTGCGCCGCAGGGGCGCCGCGGGCTGCCGCCAGCCCGGCAAGCACGGCGCCCGGACCACGCGGACTGGCTTTCCACCGCCCGGATCGGGCTTTTGCCGCCGCAACCTCCGGCCGTATCGCCGCCATGCGCCACCCGGCAAGCCATGACGCGAAACCGGGTGCACCGCCCTTTTCTGCCTGCATCGCCGCGCTTTTGCATGGAAATGCCGGAGAAAAGTGGCGAATCGCCCGAAAAATCCCTTGCCGACGCCAATAATGCAGAAATTTGCCGTTTTGCCCTGCCGCCCTGGCGGCGCTATGCTTCGCGCCTCCCTTGCGCCCGCCCGGCCCCCCAGGGCCGCCGTCCTGTCATGAACTTCTCCCGCGTTTTCCTCAATCGCCTGCACAACCTGCCCGGCAGCGCGGATACCGTCGTGGTGATCGACGTGCTGCGTTCCTTCACCACCGCCGCGGTGGCCCTGGCCCACGGCGCCCGCGCCATTCATCCGGTTGATGGCACCACGGCGGCGCAAGCCCTGGGCGCCCGCCTGCCCGGCGCGGTGCTGGTCGGCGCCATCGGCGGCGGCGACCCGGCACCGGGTTTCGACTACGGCAACTCGCCGGCGGTGCTTGCCTGCACCCAGCTCAAAGGGCGGCCGGTGGTGCTGAGCACCGCCGCCGGAGTCCGTGGCCTGCAGCGCTTTCACTACGCCCGCCGGCTCTACGCCGCCAGCCTGGTCTGCGCCCGCGCCACGGCGCTGGCGATCCAGGCCGCCGGGGCCGAGGAAGTCTGCTTCGTGATTACCGGCGAGTGGGTGGACCGGGACGGCGACGAGGACATCGCCTGCGCCGATTACATCGAGGCCCTGCTGAAGGGCGAAACGCCCGACCCGGAAGCCTACGCCCGCCGGGTCCGCCAATCCGACTTCGGCCGCCGTTTCGGCCTGCCGGATTGGCCCAACCTGCCCCGCCGCGACCTCGAACTCGCTGCCCAGCCCGACCTGTTCCCCTTCGCCATGCCGGTGGATCGGGACGGCGAAGGCATGACGATCCGGCTGGACTGATTCGCCCGGCGGCGCTACGGCGCAGGCGCCGCGATGGGCGCCCGGCCCGGCACGAGGGCAGCGCAAACGACACGCAACCTCGGTTTCACTGCGCTTCAGCCCGACAGGTGTAGGGCCAGATCAGCCTGGCGTCGGCGGGAAACAGCGTTCCGTCCTCGCGCATCACCGCCACCGGCACCGTCTTTGCGCTTTCCGGCAGCGCCTGCAATTGCCGCGATGCGCGCGCGGTCACCGCCGCCGGCAGGTACAGCGCCACCGGGTCCAGCCAGACCGCCTCCAGCGGAATCACCTTGCCGCGCAGCGGGATGTATTCGCCGACCGGCGACATCCACGCCGCGAAGTGCAGCGCCGGCCGGCGCCGCTGGCTGGGGGCGCCATGGCGGCCGATGCCGGAATTGCCGGTCGGCCCCAGCACCTGCCCCCGTTTGACCGCCTCGCCGACCTGGAGCGGCGGCAGGCTGGCGAAGTGGGCGTACTGGGTATAGAGGAAAAACGGCAGCCCGGTGTCCTCCGGGCGATGGCGCAGGATCAGCTCGCGGCCGCGGTAGCTGTCCATGCCTTCGTAGCGGCCGACGACAACGCCGTCCGCCGCCGCCCGGATCGGCGTGCCCCAGGGCGCCGGCAGGTCGATGCCGCCGTGGTACTGCTCGCGCCCGCGCTTGCCGCTGTAGGCAATGGCCCAGCCTTCGTCGATCTCCGGGCAGCGCAGCCCCGCCGGAAACTGCGGGCGCAGCCCGGTTTCGAGCAGCCCCCTTTCCTGCGCTTCGGCGATGTCGCAATCCGGCGGCCGGCCAATGCCGCAGCGCAGGCGCTCACTGAGGAATTCCAGCCCGACTTCGCCGGGCAGCCGGGGTCGGGTTTCCAGCGGGGCTTCGTCCTGGCGAGCCTCGTCCGCCGGGTCCGCCTGCGCTTCTGCGTCGCCCCCGGACTGCGCCCCGCCCCGCGCTGCCCGCATCTCGCCGCCCAGGCCGGCACCGCCGAAACGGCGGCCGGATTGCGCCAACCCGTCGCCGAGCTGCAGCAGCGCCAGCAGCACGCCCAGCCAGCGCAATGTCCTCCCCATTTTCATGCTCATTCCTCCTGATCCAGCCGCCGGATGCGGGCTGCGGCCGGGGTCGGCAGCAGCCCGAGGCCGGCTTCCAGCGCCGCGACGTCGCCGCCGCCGACCTGGCGCGCCCGGCCCTGGCGCAGCAGCGTGAACAAGTCGCCGCCTTCGGCGAGGAAGCGATTGACCGTCAGCCTGACTTCCTGCTCCGGCGCCAGCGCTTCGCCATCGAGGCGGAGGCTGTCGGCGAGCACCCGCTGCCCCGGCGGCTGGCGGCCATCCCAGGTGTAGCCGAAGCCGGCGGAGACCTGCAGGATGCGCGGGAAAGGCTGGCCCAGCCATTGTTGCTCCAGCAGCGCCCGCAATTCGGCGCCGTTGAGGTTCAGCGTCACCAGTTCGTTGCCGAAGGGCTGGGCGGCGAACAGGTCGGCGTAGGTGATCTGCCCTCCGTCGCCGGGCAGCAGGTCGCCCCGCAGACTGCCGGGGTTGACCAGGGCCAGCCGGGCGCCGGCCGCACGGGTCGCGGCCAGTTGCGCATCCGCCACCCAGCGGCCGAGGGGGCTTTCGCCCGCGGCGCTGGCCTGGCGCAGCAGGGGCGTCGCCAGCGTCCCCAGCGGCTGCGCCAGCCGCGGCCCGGCCCGTTCGCTGTAGCGGGCAATCAAGTCCAGCTGCGCCGGATCGGCGGCATGGTGTTCCGGGCTGACGACGTGGTTTTCCGCGTCGGCCCGCAGGACATCGCCCGTCTCCGGGTCGAGCAGCAGGTCGATCCGGGTCAGCAGCGTGCCGTACTTGTCGGCGCTGGTCAGCAGCCGGCCGTCGATCCGGCAGATATAGGCCCGGTGGGTATGGCCGCTGATCACCAGATCGACCGCCGGATCGAGACGCCGGACGATGTCCACCACCGGGCCGCTGAGGCCGGGGCAGTCGTTGATGTCGCCGCCGGGAAAGCCGCCTTCGTGCAGCAGCACGACCAGGGCTTCCACCCCCTGGCGGCGCAGTTCCGGCACCAGGGCGTTGATCGTTTCGACTTCATCACGGAATTCCAGCCCCTGGACGCCCCCGGGCGCCACCAGCTCCGGCGTCGCCCGCAGGCTGAGGCCGATGAAGCCGACCGGTATCCCGCCCACCCGACGGATCGCGTAGGCCGGCAGCAGCGGGCGGCCCGTGGCCTTGTCCAGCGTGCTGGCGGCGAGGTACTGGAAGCGGGCGCCGGCAAAGGGCGGCTGACCAGCCGCACAACCGCGGGGCGGGCAGCCGCCGTTTTGCAGCCACAGCAGGTGCTCGCGGCCGTGATCGAATTCGTGATTGCCGACCGCGGAAAGTGCAAGGCCCATCAGGTCTAGGGATTCGATGCTGGGCTGGTCGGCGAACAGGGCCGACAGCAGGGGCGTTGCCCCGACCAGATCGCCGGCGGCGACGAACAGCGTCGTGTCGTTGCGCAGCGCCCGCACCGCCGTCGCCAGATGCGCAGCACCGCCGGCGGCCACCTTGATTTGTCCACCGGGAACGGCCGGGTCCGGCCGCAGCAGGCCTTCCGCAGGCGCCTGCAGCCGGCCGTGGAAGTCGTTGATCGCCAGCAGCCGCAGCGGCACCGGCGCCGGCCGTGAGGGCGGGCTGGCGCAGGCCACGAGGCCCAGGGCGGAAACGAGGCACAGCAGGCGGCGCAGCATGGCGGCTCCAGGGGCAAAGTGGAAATGGACGGTGCGGTGAAGCGCGGGCAATGGCGGGAGAGGCGGGGAGTGGCGACGATACCCGCCGCCCCGCCGGGCTGGCAACCGGAGGACAATGCCGGCTTTGTTGCTGCCCGCGCCGCCATCATGTCCGCCTTTCTGCACAGTCTCTTTGGTCTCTGCGTGTTGTTGCTCCTGGCCTGGAGCCTCAGCGAAAACCGCCGCCTGATTCCCTGGCGCACCCTGCTCGCCGGGCTGGGCTTGCAGGCGCTGCTGACGCTGGTGCTGTTGAAACTGCCGGCCGGGCAGGCGATTTTCCTCGGCTTGAATGCCGCCGCCGAGGCCATCGAACAGGCCACCCGCGCCGGCACCGCCTTTGTTTTCGGCTACCTGGGCGGCGGCCCGGCGCCGTTCGACCCCACGCATCCGGAGGCGAGTTTCGTGCTGGCCTTCCGCGCCTTGCCGCTGGTGCTGGTGGTCAGCGCGCTGTCGGCCCTGCTGTTTCACTGGCGCCTGCTGCCGCTGCTGGTCCGCGGCTTTTCGCTGCTGCTGGAGAAAACCCTGGGGATAGGCGGCGCGGTCGGTCTGGGCGCCGCGGCGAATGTGTTTCTCGGCATGGTCGAGGCGCCGCTGTTCGTCCGGCCCTATCTGCAATCGATGCGCCGCTCGGAGCTGTTCATCACGATGAGCTGCGGCATGGCCGGGGTCGCCGGCACGGTGATGGTGCTCTACGCCAGCATCCTCAACCCGGTGGTGCCGGGGGCGATGGGCCACATCCTGATCGCCTCGCTGGTCAGCATTCCCGCCGCCATCGTCGTCAGCGTGCTGATGGTCCCCGATGCCGGCCCGCCAACCGGCGGCGAGCTGGCGGTAGCGACGGGGACCCACAGCAGCATGGACGCCGTGACCCAGGGCACGGTGGAGGGGGTCAATCTGCTGATCAACATCATCGCGATGCTGGTGGTGCTGGTCGCACTGGTGCATCTGGGCAACCAACTGCTCGGCCTGCTGCCAACGCCCGGCGGCCAGCCGCTGACGCTGCAGGCGCTGCTCGGGCTGGCGATGGCGCCCATCGTCTGGCTGATCGGCATTCCCTGGGATGAGGCGGCGAGCGCCGGGGCATTGATGGGGACCAAGACCGTGCTGAACGAGCTGATCGCCTACCTGGATCTGGCCCGGCTCGACCCGGCCGCGTTAAGCCCGCGCAGCCGGCTGATCATGACCTACGCGCTCTGCGGCTTCGCCAACCTGGGCAGCCTCGGCATCCTGATCGGCGGCCTCGGCACCCTCTGCCCGGAGCGACGGCGGGAAATCGTCGAACTGGGCGGCAAAACCCTGATCTCCGGCACCCTGGCAACCTGCCTGACCGGCGCCATGGTCGGCATGGTGGTCTGACCCGCCCACCGCACGGGGCGGACAACTGGGAAGGAAAAAACGGAAAGCGCTGCTCAGTCCGCCGGCGCAAACACCGCCGCCAGCGTCGGCGCATCCAGC
>JBEBBF010000041.1:0-4125 GCA_041158545.1 Pseudomonadota bacterium
TCGCCGGCGACCACATCTACAAGATGGACTACGCCCGGATGATCGCTTTCCACGTCCAGCATCAGGCCGACATGACCGTCGGCTGCATCGACGTGCCGCTGGCCGATGCCCGGGAATTCGGCGTGATGGGCATCGACGAAAGCAACCGGGTCCAGGAATTCATCGAAAAGCCGCAGAACCCGCCGCCGATGCCCGGCCAGCCCGACCGGGCGCTGGCCTCGATGGGCATCTACATCTTCAACGCCAAGTTCCTGTTCGAGCAGCTGCAGCGCGACGCCCACGAGCCGAAATCCAGCCGCGACTTCGGCAAGGACATCATTCCGCACATCGTCCCCCGCTACCGGGTCTTCGCCTTCCCGTTCCGCGACGCCCAGATCGGCAGCAAGGGCGAAGCCCCGTACTGGCGCGATGTGGGTACCATAGACGCCTACTGGGAAGCCAACATGGAACTGACCAAGGTGACGCCGGAACTCAACCTCTACGACCACGAATGGCCGATCTGGACCTGGCAGGAGCAATTGCCCCCGGCCAAGTTCGTGTTCGACGACTTCGGCCGCCGCGGCATGGCGGTGGATTCCCTGGTTTCCGGCGGCTGCATCATCTCCGGCGCCACGGTGCGCCGCTCGCTGATGTTCTCCAACGTCCATGTCCATAGCTGGGCCAATGTCGAGGATTCGGTGATCCTGCCGAACGTGGATATCGGCCGGAATGCCGACCTGCGCCGCTGCGTGGTGGACAAGCGCTGCCGGATTCCGGAAGGCCTGGTGGTCGGCGTCAATCCGGAAGAAGATCGCCGCCGCTTCCACGTCACCGACAAGGGCATCACCCTGATCACGCCGGAAATGCTCGGCCAGGGCGCCGACGAGCACTTCTGAGCGAACCATGGCCGAACTCGCCTTTCTCTGGCACATGCACCAGCCGGATTACCGGCACCCGGAAACGGGCGAGTTCGTGCTGCCCTGGGTGCTGCTGCACGCAATCAAGGACTACGCCGACATGGCCTGCCACCTGGAACGCCATCCCGGCGTCCGGGCGACGGTCAATTTCGTCCCGGTGCTGCTGGATCAGGTGGACGACTACAGCGCCCAGTTCGCCAGCGGCCAGTGGCGTGACCCGCTGCTGCGGGTCGCCGCCGCCAGCGCGCCGGAAGCCATCAGCGCAGCCGACCGGCAATGGCTGCTCGACCTCGCGTTCCGGTGCTACGCGCCGACGATGCTGGAGCCCTTCGCCCCGTTCCGCCGGCTGCGCGACCTTTATCGCCACCTGCAGAGCAACGGCGGCAACGGCATCGCCTACCTCTCCGGCACCTATTTCACCGACCTCGCCACCTGGATGCTGCTGACCTGGAGCGGCGAGAGCCTGCGCCGCTTTGAAGCGCCGATTGCCGGGTTGATGGCCAGAGGCGAAGGCTTCACGCTTGCAGAACGGCAGGCGCTGCTGGCGAGCTTGGGTCGGGTGGTGTCCGGGCTGGTGCCGCGTTACCGGGCGCTGGTCGAACGGGGCCAGGTGGAAATCTCCTGCACACCGCAGGCCCACCCGCTGGCGCCGCTGCTGCTCGACTTTGCCAGCGCCAGGGAAGCCTGGCCCGACTGCCCGCTGCCGGCCGCCCCCGGCTACCCCGGCGGCCGCAGCCGGGTCGAAGCCCACCTCGACCAGGCCTGCAACAGCCACATTGCCCGCTTCGGCGTCCCGGCCCAGGGCCTGTGGCCGGCGGAAGGGGCGCTGTCCGAAGCCTTCCTCAACCTGATCGGCCAGCACGAACTCGGCTGGGTCGCCAGCAGCCACGGCGTGCTGCGCCACTCCGCCGGGCATGACGCCAGCCCCTACCAGCCCTGGCGCGCGCCGGCCGGCGGTCCGGAAGGCCTGCGGCTGTTCTTCCGCGACGAGCGCCTGTCCGACCTGATCGGCTTCGAGTACGCCAAGTGGCATGGGCGCGACGCCGCCCAGGATTTCGTCGCCAACGTGACCCGGATCGCCCGCAGCCAGCCGCAGGCGGTGATTCCCGTCTTCCTCGACGGGGAAAACGCTTGGGAGTACTACCCCTACAACGGCTGGTATTTCTTCGACGACCTCTACAGCGCCATCGAAGCCCAGCAGGAATTCCGCACCACGACGCTGGCCGACGCCGCCCGCGACCACCGCGACGGGCCGCAGCTGCCCCGTCTGGTCGCCGGCAGCTGGGTCTACGGCACGCTCTCCACCTGGGTCGGCAACCCGGACAAGAACCGCGCCTGGGAGTTGCTGTGCGAAGCCAAGCAGAGCGCCGACCGGGCGCTGGGCAGCGGCCACTTCAGCGCCGCAGCCGAACAGGCCATCCGCGACCGGCTGACCGTCTGCGAAAGCTCGGACTGGTTCTGGTGGTTTGGCGACTACAACCCGGGTGCGGCCGTCGCCGACTTCGACGCGCTGTTCCGCGCCAACCTGCGGGCGCTCTACCGCCTGCTGGCGCTGCCGGAGCCGCCCAGCCTCGGCCATCCCCTGTGCCAGGGCGGCGGCCACGCGGAATCCGGCGGCACCATGCGCCGGGCCACCGCCTGAAGGACCCGCCCTTGCCGCATCGTCCCCCGCTTCATCCCGCCGTCGCCGCACCGCTTCCCGCCGTTGCGTTACCCCCGGCCCGGCGCACTCCGGCGGCTCACGCCCCGGCCGACCCCATTCCGCCCATTCCGCCCGTACTGCTCCGCGGTCTGGGCCTCCGTTTTTCCCATCTCCCCCGGCACTGGTCTTTCCGCGTTGCGGCAAGCCTGGCCGTCACGCTGCCATGACCCAAACCCTGACCCTGCTGCTCGGCGTTCACGCCCACCAGCCGGTGGGCAACTTCCCCGAAGTGATCGAGGACGCCCATCTGCGCTGCTACAAACCCTTCCTCGAAACCCTGTACGCCTACCCGGACTTCCGCTTTGCCGCGCATTTCTCCGGCTGGCTGCTCGACTGGCTGCGGGAACGCTACCCGGCCGACCTGGATCTGCTGCGGCAAATGGTCGCCCGTGGCCAGGTCGAACTGTTCAGCTCCGGCGACACCGAGCCGGTGCTGGCCGCGATCCCGGAACGGGACCGCATCGGCCAGCTCCAGCAGCTCAACGGCAAGCTGCAGCACTGGACCGGGCAAACCCCCAGCGGCGCCTGGCTGACCGAGCGGGTCTGGGAATCGGCGGTGGTGCCCTCGCTGGCCGAATCCGGCATCCGCTACGTCACCGTCGATGACTACCACTTCTTCTGCACCGGCAAGACCCCGGCCGAACTGGACAGCTTCTACAGCACCGAAGAAGACGGTATCCGCCTCGACCTCTTCCCGATCTCGGAAGCGCTGCGCTACCGCCTGCCCTTCTCCCCGGCCCCGGAAGCCGTCGCCTATCTGGAAGACCTCGCCCGCCAGGGCCAGGCCGCGGCGATCTACTTCGACGACATCGAAAAATTCGGCATCTGGCCGGAAACCTACGACTGGGTTTACACCCGCGGCTGGCTGAAGGCCTTCATCGAAGGCGTGCTGGCCAGCCCGCTGCTGCGCACCGCGACCTACGCCGACTACCACAACGACCGCCGCACCCGCGGCATCGTCTATCTGCCGACCACCTCCTACAGCGAGATGAACGAATGGACGCTGCCGATGCCCGCCGCCGGCGACTACGCCAATCTGCTGCGCCAGGAAAAGGACGCCGGCCGCGGTGACCGCCACCGCCCCTTCCTGCGCGGCGGCATCTGGCGCAACTTCCTCAGCCGCTATCCGGAAGCCAACTGGATGCACAAGCGGATGCTGGGCCTGTCGCAGCGGCTGGAAGGCCTGGACGAGCCGCCGGAGGAACTCACCGCGCTGCTCTACCGCAGCCAGGCCAACGACGCCTACTGGCACGGCCTGTTCGGTGGCCTCTACCTGCCGCACCTGCGCCGGGCGATCTGGAACAACCTCGCGGCGCTGGAAGCCGGGCTCGACTGTCTGGAAGTCCGCCAGTCCCCCAGCCAGGACGACCTCGACCTCGACGGCAACCTGGAGCAGCAGCACCACAACAGCGCGGTGCAGGTCGTGGTCCGCGACGACGGCCTCGCCGCCGCCTGCGAACTGCTGTCCTACCCGCTGACCCACAACTTCGCCGACAGCCTGCGCCGCTACCACGAGCACTACCACGA
>JBEBBF010000042.1:0-3530 GCA_041158545.1 Pseudomonadota bacterium
GTCTTCGGCGCTCAGCGCCGCGGCGATCAGCAGGATGCAATCCGCCCCCATCGCCCGTGCCTCATGGACCTGATAGGCATCGACGATGAAATCCTTGCGCAACACCGGCAGGCTGCACGCCGCCCGTGCCGCCTGGAGGTACTCCGGCGCGCCCTGGAAGAAATCCCGGTCGGTCAGCACCGACAGGCAGGCCGCGCCGCCCTTTTCGTAGCTGGCGGCGATTTCCGCCGGGCGGAAATCGGCCCGGATCACGCCCTTGGACGGGCTGGCCTTCTTGATCTCGGCGATCACCCCGGCCTGACCGGCGGCGATCTTGCCGCGCAGCGCGGCAACGAAGTCGCGGGTCGGCCCCTGGGCGGCCGCGGCGGCCTGGACTGCGGCGAGGCTGATCTGCTGCTGTGCCGCGGCGATTTCCTCGCGCTTTCGGGCGATGATCTTGTTGAGGATGTCGCTCATGCTGCCAACTGCCGGGTAAAGGCCACGAAGCTGTCGACCCGCGCCCGGGCCGCGCCACTGGCGAGGGTTTCAAAAGCCAGCTCGACGCCATCCTGCAGGCTGTCGGCCTTGCCGCCGACGTAGATGCTGGCGCCGGCGTTCAGCGCGACGATGTCCCGTGCCGCGCCGGATTTGTTCTCCAGCGCCGCCAGCAGCATCGCCCTGGATTCCTCCACATTGGCGACCTGCAGCACCCGCGGATCATGCACCGCCAGGTTGAAATCTTCGGGATGCACTTCGTATTCGCTGATCCGGCCATCCTTCAGCTCGCCGACCAGCGTGCGGCCGGAGATGGAAATCTCGTCCAGCCCTTCGCGGCCGAACACCGTCAGCGCCCTTTCGCTGCCCAGGCGCTGCAGCACCCGCACCTGGATCCCGACCAGATCGGGGTGGAACACCCCCATCACCTGATTCGGCGCCGTTGCCGGGTTGGTCAGCGGCCCCAGGATATTGAACAGCGTCCGGATACCCAGCTCGCGCCGCACCGGCGCCGCGTGCTTCATCGCGCTGTGGTGGTTGGGGGCGAACATGAAGCCGACGCCCAGCTCGTCGATGCAACGACCGACCAGCTCCGGACTGAGGTTGATGTTGGCGCCCAGGGCTTCCAGCACGTCGGCGCTGCCGGATTGGCTGGAGACCGAACGGCCGCCATGCTTGGCCACCCGCACCCCGGCGGCGGCGGCGACGAACATCGCCGCAGTCGAGATGTTGAAGGTATGCGCGCCGTCACCGCCGGTGCCGCAGGTATCGACCAGGCCGCTCCGCTCGCTGACCGGCACCTTGGTGGACAGTTCGCGCATCACCTGCGCCGCGGCGGCGATTTCGCCGATGGTTTCCTTCTTGACCCGCAGGCCGGTGATGATGGCGGCGATCAGGACCGGCGACACCTCGCCGCCCATGATCTGCCGCATCAGCGAAACCATTTCGTCGTGAAAGATCTCGCGGTGTTCGATGACCCGCTGCAGGGCGTCTTGCGCTTTCATTTGGCGTGCTCCTCCAGGAAATTCTTCAGCAAATCGTGACCGCGCTCGGTCAGGATGGATTCGGGGTGGAACTGCACCCCTTCGACCGCCAGGCTCTTGTGGCGGACGCCCATGATTTCCCCGTCCTCGGTCCAGGCGGTGACCTCCAGGCAATCCGGCAGGCTGGCCCGCTCGATCGCCAGGGAGTGGTAACGGGTACAGGTCAGCGGATTCGGCAAGCCGCGGAATACGCCGACATCGGCGTGCTGCACCGGCGACACCTTGCCGTGCATCAGCTGCTTGGCGTGAACGATCTTGCCGCCGAAAGCCTCGCCGATGGACTGGTGGCCCAGGCACACCCCCAGCAGCGGAATCTTGCCGGCGAATTCGCGAATCGCCGCCAGCGACACGCCGGCCTGGGCCGGGGCGCAGGGGCCGGGGGAAATGACCAGATAGGCCGGATTGAGGCGGGCGATTTCCGCCAGGCTGATCGCGTCATTGCGATACACCTGGACATCCTGGCCCAGCTCGCCGAAATACTGGACGAGGTTGTAGGTAAAGCTGTCGTAGTTGTCGATCATCAGCAACATGATGGGTCCCTTGCTTGGGCTGGCGGCATGCGCCGTCGCAGCATGAATGGGGAAAAACGGGGAAGACCGAAAAGGCGGGGAACCCCTGCACTGCCCTGAATGCGCCGTCCCGGGGTCGCGGACGACGGAGCGCGATTTTCAATGGCGGCGGCTACCGCCAGCGGCGGTACGCGGAAAATCGGCAGGAGGAGCAGTCGCGTTGAGACATAGGCGCGGGATTCTATCAATCAGCATCCGGCACGTACAGGCCGGGCGCAAACCGGCCTGCAGGCTCGCTGCGCGCCCTGTTTTCCGCCTGCGCCGCCCGAGCCCCCTCCGGCCCCCTCGCGCCATCGCCCGAATGCATCAACCTCTACTCCCGTCCCCTGCCGGGGTTTAACATTGCGGCGATAAGGCGTTCGCCCACCGCGGGTGGGCCAAAACCCAGGCGGGGGAGGCCGCGATGAAGGAAAAGCAGACAAATCTGGTTGAAGCGATCGTCGCGATCACCGATCTGCGCCAGCGCCAGCAACTGGAAAAAGCCCTGACCGACACCATCGCCGAGCAGCTCGGTGACGCCAGCGTCCGGCTCTACGACCTCGGCGACACGGACGGCCAGCAGCGTGCCCGACTGGAAATGGAAGCGGAGCAAGCGGCCTGTCTGCCCCTGCTCGACGCGCTGCTCGCCGCCGGGACCACGCAGTCCCCGCCGCCAGCGGGCCGCAACGAACGCGGGCTGCTGCTGCCGATGCAGCACTACGGCGACCAGATTTCCGCCATCGGCATCCAGCATCACCGCGGCCTCGACGACGCCGACCTGCGCCTGGCCGCCGGGCTGGTCCGCATCTACCAGAACTTCCTCAAGCTGATCGACGAAAAGGACCACGACCGCCTGACCGGCCTGCTGAACCGCTCCAGACTGGAAGCGCAGATCACCGACAGCCTGGAATACAACGCCCGCTTCCCCGGCGACGACAGCCAGCACGGTCCGCAGGAACGCCGGCAGAACCATTTCCAGGGCCGCAACTGGCTGGCGGTGCTGGACATCGACCACTTCAAGCAGATCAACGACCGTTTCGGCCACATCTACGGCGACGAAGTGCTGCTGCTGCTCAGCGCGATGATGCGCAAGTGCTTCCGCCGCCACGACCAGCTGTTCCGCTACGGCGGCGAGGAATTCATCGTCATCGTCAAGCACGTGGACAAGGATGGGGCCTACGCGGCGCTGCAGCGCTTCCGCCGCAACATCGAAGCCTTCGACTTCCCGCAGGTCGGCCGGGTCACGATCAGCATCGGCTTCGTCCAGATCGAGCGCCAGGACACGCCGACCACGGTCATCGGCCACGCCGATCAGGCGCTGTATTACGCCAAGACCCACGGTCGCAATCAGGTGATGGAATACAAGGAACTGGTCTCCGCTGGCGAACTCAAGGCGGAAAGCATCGAAGGCAGCATCGAACTGTTCTGAGCCGCCAGCCGGCGCAGGTACAATAAGCATCTTCTA
>JBEBBF010000043.1:0-25864 GCA_041158545.1 Pseudomonadota bacterium
GGCGACGCGCAGGCGGGGGTTGAAGCCGATGTCGCCGCCGCCCATCTTGGCGGCAACGGTGATTTCCTTGGCGAGTTTGGAGAATGTGGCGCCGCGCTTTTCGTCCTGGCGGCCTTTACGGTGCTGGATATTGGCCCATTTGGAGTGTCCGGCCATGGTTGAACCTTTCTCGTATTGCTTGGCTGGTTTTAAGATGGGCGGATTCTACTCGACAGCGCTTTTGACCGGCTAATGTCTCCCCTGCGTTTGTTCCGACCGTCGTCCCGGTCCTGGCCCTGGTGGGCCTGGTTGGTGCTGATGCTGGCGGTGGGTTTGAGCGAGGGCTTGGGGCGCTGGGAGGGTTGGACCGGCATCGAGCAGTGGTACGGCGATGCCTGGTTCCGCAGCCGCGGGGTGGCGCAGCCGCCGCAACAGGTCGTGCTGGTCAAGCTCGACGAGGCGACGCTGGGCCTGTTCCCCGATGAACCCCTGGTGTTCTGGACGCCGCATTACGCCAGGGCCTGCGCCGTGCTGCGCCAGTTGGGGGTCAAGGTGATCGGGATGGACATGTTGTTCAGCACCAGCCCCGAGCACTGGCTGTCGAAGCTGGGCGGGCAGTCGCAGGCGGCGCGGGAGTTCGATCAGGCATTCCGTCAGGAGCTGGCGCAGGGGCGGATTGTGCTGGCGGGGATGCAGTCCGCCCGGGAAACCTTGCTGCCGGCGGTGGATTTCCTGCTGCCGCTGCCGGATTTCGATTTGCCGCGTTTCATTGGCGCCGCCGACATGGTGCCGGACCCGGACGGGACGATACGCCGGATCGGCGCGCTGCCGCCGGGACGCCCGCAGCGGCCGGACATGCCGCAGCTGCTGACGCTCCCTTTCCTGCTGGCTTTGCACGCGACAGGGCAGTCGCCGCAGGCGGAGTCCTGGCGTTTTGCCGGACAAAGCTGGCAGCGGGACGGGGAGTTACGGCCTCTGGTTTATGCCGGGCCGCCGGGGACGATTCCCGGCGTATCCCTGTCCCGACTGTTGCAGCCGGGGGCGCTCGATGATCCTGAGCTGCGGGCCTTGGCGGGCAAGGTGGTGATCATCGGCGCCAGTTATGGCGGCATGAACGATGTGCATGTGACGCCCTATGGCCGGGGCTTGTTCGGGGCGCCGCTGATGCTGGGCGCCGAGATTCAGGCGCAGTCGGTGGAGGCGATCCTGTCCGGGCGGATGCTGACGACCTTGGGAACGTCGGGGCGGCTGGCGGGGGCGGTGCTGCTGGTGTTATTTGGCATCCTGGCCTGGCTGCGGCTGGATTGGCCGCGGGGCGGGTTGGCGCTGCTGGGTTTGCTGTTGGCTGCGGCTGTGCTGGGGCGTCTGGCTTTTGCCGGCCTGGCGCTGTGGCCGGTGGCGCAATGGCAGGCGGCGCTGGTGCTGGCCTGGTGCGGGGTCTATGGCTGGCGCTTCAGCCATGGCGAGCGGGAGCATCAGCGCTTGCGCCGGATTTTTTCCCGCTATGTCGAACCGCAGGTGATCGAAACCTTGCTGGCTTCGCCGCAGTTGCCGCAATTGGGCGGCGAATCGGTCGAGGTGACGGTGCTGTTTTCCGATATCCGCAACTTCACGACGATCAGCGAGCAACTGGCGCCGGAGGAGGTGGTGGAAATGTTGAACACCTATTTCGAGCGGGCGTGTGCGGTGCTGGCGGCGGAAGGGGGCTGCATCGACAAGTTCATCGGCGACGCGATCATGGTGGAGTTCGGGATGCCGCTGCGGCAGCCGGATCATGCGCTGCGGGCGATTCGCGCCGGGCTGGCGTTGTGTGACGTGGCGCGATCATTCCGCGAGTGGATGACGGCGCGGTTTCCGGGGCGGGCCTTGCCGGAGTTCGGTATCGGGGTCGGGATTCATACCGGGCCAGCGGTGGTGGGAAATATCGGGGCTTCGTCGCGGATGGAATACACGGCCATCGGCGATACCGTGAATCTGGCTTCCCGGCTGGAAGGCCAGACCCGGATATTGCATTGCGATATGCTGGTGTCTGCGGAAACGCTGGCGGGGACGGGCGCGGTGGTGCGTACCGGGCAAACTGCGGTGATTACTGTCAAGGGACGGGTGCATCCGGTGAGCGTGGCCGAGGTGCTGGCGATCGAAAAGGGGAAAGACGATGCGTAAGTGGCTGTTGTTTTGGGGTGGGTTGTTGTGCAGTGTTGCGCTTTGGGCCGCCGAGGCGACGGTGCTGGTGCTGCAGGTGAGCGGGGAGGCGAGCGTCGATGCGGTGGGCTACCCGCCGCGGGTCTTGCTGCCCTTTTCCCGGGTGATGGTGGGCGATACGGTCAATCTCGGCGCCGACAGCCAGGTCACGCTGGTTTATGCGGCGACCGGCCGGCGCGAGGCCTGGAGTGGCGCCGGCAGCTTTGCGGTGGGTGAGGGGGAGTCGCGCAAGCTTCGCGGCAAGAGCAGTGTGGAAATTCGCCAGTTGCCGGCGCAGGTGGCGCAGCAGATGCTCCGGACGCCGTCGCTGGATGGGGAGGGCAAGGTCGGGATGGTGCGCTTGCGGGCGATTGCGCCGACGGATGCGCTGGCCAGACTCGAAGCCCGCTATCAGGAATTGCGTAACCAGATGCCGCCGCAGGATAGCGAGCCGGAGGTGTTTCTGTTGTCCGGCTTGTTTGAACTGGGGGAGTTTGAGCGGCTGGAGCAGCAACTGAGTGCCGTGGAGAAGCGCTTTGTCGGCGACTCATCGATCAAGGTGCTGAAAAGCTTGTACCTGCGGGCGATCAACAACGCCCGGCAGGCAAAGCGCTAAGTGTTGCGAAATAGCCGCGTTAAGGGCACGGTTTAAAGGCGTCAGGATGTGCGCAATCAGTAAGGGTTGTGTGAGAAGTTATAATTTCTAAGAATTCAAGTGCTTCAGGGAGCAAGAAATGTTTTTGTCAAATAAATGGGCCGCTGCGCTTGTGTTGATGGGGCTTGCCGGCAATGCACTAGCTACGCCTTTGTGTGGCGTCTATCCAAATAATTTTGTATGTCCAACAACACCCACAACCCCCGAATCCAATTCTGCGGTGACAGGTTCTGCTGTTGGTACGACCTCTTTCCAGCAGATGCTGTCGATCAGTCAGGCAGTGACGCAGTCGATCAGTTTTTCCCAGTCCGGATTCGGGCTGCCTCCTGCACAGTTGTCTTCCAGTGGAACCGGTCTTTCGGCAGGTACTGGAATGCCGCTATGGAATGTATGGGGTAACGTCAATCAGAATGAAAACAAGCTGACTGATTCCACCTATGGCTTCCAGGGGGATACCCGGAACATCACGCTCGGGGGTGATCTGCGGTTAAGTCCTGTGCTGACTGGCGGGGTTAGTGCGGCTTTTGATGAAGGCTCTGTGGATACGGTGGGTGCGGCAGCGCATCTGGCAACCCGCGGTTTTGCTTTGGCGCCTTACTTGTCCTACCAGATCAGCAAAACCCTGTCGGTTGATGGAGTGGTCGGTTTGGGGCAGGGCTCGGTTAATCGTCGGAATTCAGGTTCCAGCGTTAGTCAGGGTACGGACCGGTTGTTCTTCGGTGCCAACCTTAATTCCACTCACTGGTACGGCAACATTCAGGTGGCAGGTAAGGTCAGTATCTTGAGTGCTGAAGAAAAATCCAGGAATGCGACTGATAGTGCTGGGGTGGCGGTTCTTGGTGCGACTACTCGCCTGACCCAGGCTCGTTTGGGTGCCCAGGTGGGTTACTGGACCCAGGGGGTGATGCCTTATGCCTCGCTCACTTATGTGAATGACCTCAACCGGTCGACACCGACGGGCCTGAATCTGGACAAGGATGGTTTCGTCTTCGCTATTGGTGCCAACCTGTTCTCGAAAAATGGCTTGAATGGTGGGGTGGCCATTACGTCCGAAACCGGCCGCAGCAGCGTCAAGAACGATGTGTTCATGGCCAATCTGAACTACCGCTTCTGATCGGGTCGGGACGTCGATTGCCAGGCAAGGCCGTCCCGATTCGGACGGCCTTTTTTGTCGGGGAGAAAAGCATGCGTATCCGGATCTGGTGGGGTTTGCTGCTTGCGGCCCAGATGCCGCTGGCCTGGGGCCAGTTTGCCGGCTTGCCGATGATAGGGTCGATGCCGGGAATGGCGCAGATGCAGGCAATCGACATGCAGCGGCATCAGGCGCGGACCCTGCTGTACCGCGAAGCGCTGGAGGAATTGAAGAAAAATCCTCAGGCGGCGGATGTCAAACCCTGTGCTGAAACGAGGACGGCAGCGGGGGTATGCGTACCCGCAGCCGTAGCGCCGGTGGCGACGCCCGCCGCACCGGTGATTCGGCAGAAGCGGGCGCTGTTGGTGGGCAATAACGCCTACGCCAAACCGATTCCAGCGCTGGAAACGCCCATTTTCGACGTGGAGAAGATCGGGGCGTTGTTGCAGCGGCAATTTGGTTACGAAGTGGAGATCCTGCGCGATGCCAGCAAGGCTCAGTTGCTAGGTGCCGTGAAGAAACTGGCTGAGGAAACGGATCAGGATTCCAGCGTGCTGATGATGTATGCCGGGCATGGCTATCTGATGGACGATACCCAGATGGGTTTCTGGATTCCCGTCGATGGCTCGGTGAAAACGGCGGCCAACTGGATCTCGAATACCGACATTGGCAAATTTCTGGCTGCGTTCCAGGCCAGGCAAGTGATTCTGATATCCGACAGCTGTTTTTCCGGGTCGCTGGTGCGGGAGCAGAAAATGGCGGCAGCCCAAAGTGGCAATCGCGATGATTGGTTACGCCAGCGCTCGGTGCTGGTGTTGTCGTCCGGCGGCGAGGAGCCGGTGTCCGACGAGGGCAAGGACGGCCATTCGATCTTTGCCTGGAGCCTGCTCGATACGCTGGCCAAGGTGGACCGCTTTGCACCAGGCTTTCAGGTCTACCGGGTCGTCAAGGACAAGGTGAGCAAGGATTATCCGCAGGAGCCCCAATACGGCGCCGTGCTTTCCGCCGGCCATGTGGGCGGGGACTATCTGCTGGAGCCGCTAAGTCCGCGCTGACGGACTTCCCGGTTATTGCCCGCCAATCGCGCCGGTTTCGTTGACGGAACTGCTGCCGCGACCGGAGGAGACTGCAACGGAATTGCGCTGAGTCGCGTTGATCGTCGTGTTCCCTTGAATCTGGGTGTTGCCCTTGATCGCCCCGGCAGTATTGCGGGCCGCGTTGTCCACGCCCGAAGCAACGGCGGTGCTATTGACGGACGTGGCGCGCATTTCGGTTTGCCCGGTGATTTGCAGGCCAGAGGGCAAGGTCGAGCGCCGAATGGTCATTTCGTCTTCCTGAGCGAGGCTCAGTCCTGAAAGTGTCAGCAGGGAAATAATCAGGAGGTGCTTCATTTTTCTCTCCGTGGGCCAATAAAATTAACCCCAGAAATCAATTCGGCAATAAAAAGCCCGCCTGACCAAGGCGGGCTTTTATCTGGGTGCGACTTTACTTGCCGCCACCAATCACGCCGGTTTCATTTTGAGCCTTGTTACCTACACCGGTGGCGATTGCGGTGTTGTTCTTGGAGGCAGCATTGATATTGGTGTTGCCTTGAATCTGGGTGCCGCCCTTAATGGCGCCAGTCGTATTCTTGGCAGTATTGCCAACACCCGAAGCAATGGCAGTATTGTTTTGCGATGCAGCATTGATGTTGGTGTTGCCTTGAATCTGAACTGCGTCCGGATTCGTGGTGGATTGAATCTTGGTTTGAGCGACTGCAAAACCGGAAGCCAGAGCCAGAGCGGCAGCGATGGAAACAAATTTGATCATCTTGTAACTCTCCTAGTTAAGTCGAAAAATCCCGAAAAAGAAACGGGGAAAAGGGTTTGAGCAAGGGTTTGAGCGTTTCTTGTTCTGTCTGATAAACGCAGATGCGGGTAGCGGGGTTGACCGGATTAGCTACCTTTTTTGATCTGCACACGACGATTCTTGGCGGACTTGGGATCTTCGCCTTCAAGGGGTTCGGATGATCCCTTGCCAACTGCCGAGAGTCGTTCAGCCGGTATCCCCTGCTTGACTAGAAAATCCTTGACTGAATTGGCACGTGCTTCGGATAGCAGTTTGTTCTTGTCCGGGTTGCCGATGCTGTCAGTGTGGCCTTCGATAACGAAGTTGGATTGGTCGAGCTTGAAAAACTGAGCCATCACTTCGAGATTTCTCAGGGACTCCGAGCTTACTTTGGCAGAGCCAGGAGCGAAATTGATCTTGACGCTGATGCCATTGTTACTGCCGGGGGCTGGGGCTGCTGATGCGGGTGCCGGACTGTCTTGGCTGGCCTGGTTGTCAAAAACGATGGCACGAGTCCGAACTTTCCTGGTTTCCGTGGGTGTTTCTTCCTTGGCAAAAGCTTTTTTCAAATCGTCCAAGGTAACGTTCTCGACCGGTTCGGCCGCAAAAAGTTGAGAGCTGCCAGCAAAAAGAGCAGTTGCCAATATGGCTAAGCGAAAGCTTGGGTGAAGTTTCATTATGATTCCTCCCGAAAAGTTGCAGTACAAACTGAATGGTAGCCTAATTCAGGTTAGCATATTAAAAGTGTTCGCTTGAAGACTGTGATAGGCGTTGCGGAATGTTGCTACGCACGCCTAGTCCGGAAGGGGAGTAAATGAAAAACAATACTTTTTGTTGTGGATTGCCTGGTTTCTTTCGTGCAATCTTTCTGTCGGTGGCTCTGTTTGCACAATGTGTTAGCGCAGAGCCAATTCCGGTTTCAAATGGGAATTATTCTGAAATTCTTGCTGCTAAGCGTCAGGATGCCCACATCTATAACTATCGCGGCGAAAGTAGAATATTTTTACTGGATTTTCCAACGCTTGCCGAACAGGGGAAAACATTCAATCGGATTGTGGCCATGGTTGAGGCTGTTGGCGTTCCCCGGGATCGGGTCATGTCCAATGAGGAGTTGGCTGACTATATTCGGGCAACCGGCCGAACTGAGGATACTTTTGCCTATGGCAATGATTTTCGGGTCTATGAACTGGTTGTGTTCTTCAATCTGGCGGACTTTGCGAATATTCAGTTGAATGACCAGGAGCGCTGGCTGCGCAACTTCCTGTTGCAGCAGAAATTGATCGAGAAACCCTTGGGCTACTACCGGGTCAAGGGGCGCAACAATGTCATTCTTTCATTGCCCCAGGAACAGCCCGCACCAGTTGGCGGTCCTCGGACGGCTCAGGTCACCCCTTTGGCGCGGGAAACGATATTGCGGCACGAGCTTTCCCATGCCGAGTTCTTCACGAACAAGGCGTACGCCAATTACTGTCGCCAGTTCTGGGACAGGGAAATGTCCGAAAAAGCACGACAGGGATTCCTGACGTTTCTGGGCCAGAACTCGTATGACGCGGAAAACCGGGAGTTGATGGTGAATGAGGCTCAGGCTTACCTGATGCACACCCCGGATCCGGCCGCTTTCAATGCCCGGAAGGTCGGGCTGAGCGAGGCGGAACTGGGCGTGCTTCGGCAGAAATTCTTGGCGGGAAATCCGCCTACCGCCCTGTTCAATGAAATGCCCCGTTTCTTCTGAGTCGGCAACAAGCAAACGAAGCAGTTGTCCGGCGGGAGGCAAGTGAATCGATCGCCGAACTGCCGGAGCGCGCCGACAGTTCGGCACCAGCATTCAGCGACAGTTACCCGAAGAATTGACGGATACGGAACCGGAACTGCTGCTGCGGATATCTTTTGAATTGCCGCTGCCACCAATGGCGCCGGTTTCGTTTCCGCTGCCACAAGTCGTGTTGCCATCCTGGATGTAGGAGCGCGCCTTGGATCGACTTTGGGCGGCACCGGAGCGGGAGCGTTCCAGTGCCGCTTCGTCGACGATGATGGTGCCATCGGGCAAGGTGATCGTCGGGATGGCCGGTTTGCCGGAGCGGCCTGTTGAAAGTTCCCTGGCGCGATCCGAGCTGTAATCCGCATCGTTGCGGTAGCTGCGCAGGGAGCCGATATAAGCTCCCCCTTCGTTCTGGTCCTGCGCCACGGGGGTTCCCGACGACTCGGTGTAGCTTCTGGCGCGCTGACGGGCCGCGCTGGCCGGGTCAGAAGGGGAAACCACCATGGTCGTTCCCCCCGATGTGTTCGGACTCGCTACGATCTCGAGGCCGGCCCAGGCAAGCTGACAGCCAATAGCCGTCAGCGCCACACCAAAGAATCCTGTGGTCCGCATGATGTTCCCCTTCAATCCTGCATGAGCAGGCCTGGGATTACTTGCCGATGGTGAACGTCAATCTGGCGTCGCGAATCGACGGGTTGTCGCGGCGGTAAGCGTCGACCAGTTCATCCATGGAACGAACTGGAAGCGGGGCAAGATCGGGAAATCCCCGCAGGTTTGCAGGAATGATCAATTCGCCACCGCTGGCAATACATATCACCTGTTCCTGAGCACCTGGCGTGGTGAACTGAATCTTGAAGCCACGGGAAGGAATCATGACGCTTTGGCCGCTACGGACTTTGGGGTCGGGCGCAAAATTGTTCGGGAAAATCCGGGCAATCGTGCCGCGATCATCCTTGTAAAAGCAGTTCATTACGCCCATTCCGTTGCCACCCTGAAGGTCAGCCCGGACATTCAGCAAGTCCTTGATCTTGTACATTGGTTTGTCCGGAGTCAGTTGCAACTCTACGGGCGGCGGAGGTGCGGCTTTTTTCGGCTGTTCGACAGGTACGGGTTTTTCGGGGGGCGCAACCAGCGTCGCGGTCTTCGAACTCAGCTCCCGGTACAAATCGAAATCAATCCGGCCGGTCGGAACCAGATTCCCCATGGCTTGCCAGGCCAGAATGGCGTCACGGGTGCTCTCGTCCATCGTGCCATTCACTTCGCCGGGTTTTTTGGCTTCCGGCAGATTCGAGCGGCGTAGCGCTTCCTGCGCCCACTTGATCCGCTCGGTCTGGGTCATGGTGTTGAATTTTTCCCGCAATTGCTCCTGAGCGACCGGGCTGGTCTCATCCAGACCCAGGCAGTTCCAGTAAGGGACTTCGGCCCACTTGCCGACCATTTCAATCATGCCCAATTCGATCAGTGCCCGGACGGCGGCGCCGGTTCCCTCGGATTTGTTCAGGGAAACGTTCAATTGCAGGCCCAGTTTGCCGATCTTGCCGCCGCCCTCGCCGCCTTTGTCGGTTTTGACGACGATCATGGAGTTTGACGTGGCGGTTTCAGGGAGTAATTCCCGGGTGCTGGCATCGCCAATGGTCATATCCAGCGTGACGACGGAAGCGGTTTCACCCTTGGACATGCCGATGTCCAGGAACGGCAGTGCGATCCCGCCCCCTTTCTGGGAGTCGACAGCGTTGTCGTCCAGTTGCGAGATGGCGCCACGGATGTAGTACTTTGGAGCGTCGTGGTTTTCCGCCCAGCGGGCGAACAGGTTTTTCAACTCCGCGCCTTCGCGGGAAAAATCCGTGTCGGAGTAATCCAGATACTTGATGGCCTTGCTGCGTTGAGTCATTCGCGCCAATGCGTTGATCAGCATTTCCCGCGTCCCGGCGCTGACCTTGCCGGTGCTGTCCGGAATGCCTATGGTGGTGATCCACAGATTCTTGTTCTTGGTGTTGTTCTGCAAAAACAGGTCATCCATGCAGCGCAACGCGGGCGTGAAACTGGTGTAAGACTTTTGCACCGGGGTTTTGGGCATGGCAATGGCCGCGGCACTTCCGGTCTGATCGGAGAACATTTCGCCGGCAAAGACTGCTGCCTGACTTAGCATCAGCAGTCCGGCGATAAAGCACAATCTACCAGGGTGGTTATGTCCTGAGTGGTGGTTCATGGTTTGGCCTTTCTCCCTTGGCTTGCTGTGGGACAGCAAGGTGATACTGATTCAATTATGCGAGGTGTTTGGCTGCGTTGCCGAGGGCGCACCAATCATCTTATGGCGTCGAGTGGTCAACGAATCTGTTCATTAAACGTTTTATTGTCAAGAAAGTTTACCCGGTTCAAGGAGAGAACGATGAAGAGTGCAGGTTTGGGTGCAGCCATGCTGGTGGTGTTGCTGGCCACGAGTACCTCTGCCGGGGCGCAAACCCGGATTCAGGGGAATACCCGCATTGATGCAACGTCGCAGAACGTGACGACGGTCGCCTCAGGGACCGGAAATACGGCGCGGACGACGATTGGCGGAGTGCGCGACGGCAAGATTCAGGGCAATACCAATATCGCGGTCGGGGTGAAGAACGTGTCGAATGTGGTTGGCGGGCGTAACCAGAAGGGCTGCATCAACATCGGTGTCCGTTCCAACGGGCCGGATTGCCAGTAAGCAGCACAAATTTCCGAGGAGAGACGAGATGAAGAAATCAGCTGTATTGGTGATGATGCTTCTGGGTGCCGGTGTGGCCGTTGCCCAGGTCAATAGCAGCCAGCATCTGGGTTCCCGTGGTCAGAGCAAGGTGAACTCCGCTGAAGCCAGGGGCTGGATGCAGCAGAATTCCTCCAGCGGCTACCAGGTTCAGCAGCAGCAATCCCAGGTGAACATCGGCAGCAAGAAAGCCGGAACCTGCACGATGAATGTGGGAGGTACCCAGGGACGGGGCAGCAAGGACGTGGTGGTGACCGCCAAGGACATCATCAACGTCTGCAAGTAAGCCGGGTAATTTCTCGGCAACGGTCCAGGGAGCGGCAGCATGGGCAAATGGCTAGGCATCATCGGTTTGCTGCTGGTGGCCTACTTTGGTTTGGCTTCCGGGGGCGACATTCAGGTCGGATCGGGAGAAAACCAGGTGAGCATCAAGGGCAGTGACATTACGACGATCTCCATCGGCAGCGGTAATACCAGCAGCGTCACGGTGGGTGGCATTGAGGGTGATGTGCAGATTCAGGGCATTACCGTGATCAATGGCCGGGTTTACATCGATGGCAAGGAAGTGCCCGCTCACGTCTCCCGTTACACCGCCAAGGACGGCACGGTCTATCGCATCCTGCGGCGCAATGGTGGCGTCGAAGTGACCAGCGAAGGGGGCAAGCCATGAACAAGCGAGTGTGGCTGGGCGTTGCAATGATGCTGGGTTTCCCTGTGCAGGCGGAAATCCTGCCGGACAAGGGGGCGGGCAGCATGCGTTCCATCGTGGTGACCGAGCCGCTGCCCGCAGCGCAATACGAAGGGCCGCCGGTGGCTGTGGTTTCCCCGGCGGTGGTGGGGAATCGCAATGGTCAGCCGAGTTACCTGATCGTCAATGGCTGGCTGATGCCGATACAGGGGGTGCCCCAGGCCAGCGCGCCGGTCAATCAAAGCAGCTTCCCGTCGGCTGCCGAGGCGGCCAGCCGCAGCGTCGGGCGTTCGCATAATTTCAGCCAGGATTTGTACAACAAGGACAGCAGCGTCAATCTCTACTACGGGAATCCGGCCAGCACGCCGTATCCACCCGCTGCGCCGCCGAGCGGAGAAGTAAACGCCTCCGGCCGCCCCAGCGCCCGGGACGCCGCCAGTTACTCCCTCAACCGCGCCCACGGCTTCAGCCAGGGTAACTACAACCCTGGCTCGACCAGCAATTACGTCATCACCCCCTGGGGCGCGGTGTCGCCCAATTTCCTCGGCTACCCGCCGGCTCAGGCCCGGAGCGGCAACGGCGTCAATCAAAGCCGGAATCCCAGTGCCAGGGATGCTGCCCGTTACAACCTGGAACGGGCGCACCGGTTCAGCCAGGACCGTTATCGCTGATACCAGCCCCGCCGTCTGCGGGGTGAAGCCGCGGGCGGAATCCTGGGTTTTCAAGGCCGGTGCCGCTCCGACGCTGTGCGCATCCGCGCACAGCGATGGGAAGCCCCGCCGGCCACGGCTAGAATCCCGGCTTTGCCCCTTGCTGGAGAGTTGCCGTGGCCGAACCGCTTTACCTTGCCAAAGCCGATCAGGCTTACCCCGCCCTGCTGCCGGAAATGACCAACCGCCATGGTCTGGTGACCGGCGCCACCGGCACCGGCAAGACCGTGACGCTGCAGGCGCTGGCTGAGCGGCTGTCCTACGCCGGGGTGCCGGTGTTCATGGCCGACGTCAAGGGCGACCTTTCCGGCATCGGCGCCGCCGGCACGCTGACGCCCCGGCTGTCGGCGCGCATTGCCGAACTCGGGCTCGATGGTTTTGCCAATTACGCCAACCCGGTTGCCTTCTGGGATGTGTTTGCCGAAAAAGGCACGCCGGTGCGGGCGACGATTTCCGACATGGGGCCACTGCTGCTGGCCCGGCTGCTGGACCTCAACGAAACCCAGAGCGGCGTGCTGCAACTGGTGTTCAAGATTGCCGACGACGAAGGGCTGCTGCTGCTCGACCTGAAGGATCTGCGGGCGATGGTTCAGCATGTCGGCGAGCACGCCAAGGATTACGCCGGCGAATACGGCAATATCGCCGCGGCGTCGATCGGGGCGATCCAGCGCGGCCTGCTGACGCTGGAGCAGCAAGGCGGCGGCCAGTTCTTCGGCGAGCCGATGCTCGACATCGCCGACCTGATGCAGCTGGACGACAACGGCCGCGGCGTCATCAACATCCTGGCGGCGGAAAAACTGTCGCTGGCGCCCAAGCTCTACTCCACCTTCCTGCTGTGGCTGCTGTCCGAGCTGTTCGAGCAACTCCCGGAAGCCGGGGACCTGGAGCGGCCGAAGCTGGTGTTCTTCTTCGACGAAGCCCATCTGCTGTTCAGCGAGGCGCCGCCAGCCCTGGTGGAAAAGGTCGAGCAGGTCGTGCGCCTGATCCGCTCCAAGGGGGTTGGCGTCTGGTTCGTCACCCAGAATCCCCTCGATGTCCCGGAAAAAATCCTCGGCCAGCTGGGCAACCGGGTCCAGCACGCGCTGCGGGCCTTCACCCCCCGCGACCAGAAGGCCGTCCAGGCTGCCGCCCAGACCCTGCGCCCGAATCCGGCATTTTCGGCAGCGGACGCCATCACCGAGCTGGGGGTCGGCGAAGCCCTGTTGTCCTTCCTCGACGCCAAGGGGCGGCCCACGCCGGTGGAGCGGGGCCAGATTTTCCCGCCAGCGTCCCGGATCGGCCCGCTGAGCGAGGCCGAACGCAGCGAGATGGTCGCCGCTTCCCCGGTTCATGCCCGCTACGCCGAAGCCATCGACCGGGAATCCGCTTACGAAATCCTCAAGGGCAAACCCGCCGCCAGCAGCAGTCCGGCGCGGCCCGCCGGTCCCGGCGCATTGCCGCCGCCTCCGGCCCGGCCGGGTGGCCTGCGCAACAGCCCGGCTCCCGCCAGGGAAGCCCCGGCACCGGCCAGCAGCAGCCAGGGCGGCGGCTTGCTCGACGGTTTGGGCGGCCTGCTGGGCGGTGGGCGGGCGCCGGCCCGGCGGGAAGGCGTGCTGGAAGCCGCGGCGAAAAGCGCGGCCCGCAGCCTGGCCGGGCAGATCGGCCGCGAACTGGGCAAGCAGGTGCTGCGCGGCGTGCTGGGCTCCATCCTCGGCGGCCGCCGTTGACGCCGCCGCGCCGTTGACGTCGCCGTTATCCCGTCAGGCCTGAACGATGTCCGCCCACACCCTCGGTGCCCTGCTCGCGCTGGCTGCGGCACTGGGCTTTTCGATGAAGGCGATCTTCGTCAAGCTGGCCTACGCCTATGCCGTCGGCGCGGTGACGCTGCTCAGCCTGCGGATGCTGTTCGCGTTGCCTGCCTTCGTCTGGGTCGGCCTGCGCGCCTCCCGCGGGGCGCCGGGCCTGCAACGCCGGGACTACCTCAGCGTGCTGGCGCTGGGTTTGCTGGGCTATTACGGCGCCAGCATCTTCGATTTCCTCGGCCTGCAATACATCAGCGCCGGGCTGGAGCGGCTGATCCTGTTCACCTACCCGACGCTGACGCTGCTGATCGGCGTGCTGTTCCAGGGCAAGACGCTGACCGGCCGGCAACTGGCGTCCCTGCTGCTCTGTTACCTGGGCATCGCCGCCGCCTTTGCCCATGATCTGGAATTCGCCGTCGATTCGACGATGGTGTGGATCGGCGGCGGCTTCGTTTTCGCATCGTCGCTCAGCTACGCGCTCTACCTCTCCGGCAGCGCGCCGATGATCCACCGGCTGGGCGCGGCCCGCTTCACCGCGCTGGCGATGCTGGTCTCCACCGCCGGCACCCTGCTGCATTTCGCCCTCGCGGCGCCACTGGCCAGCCTGTGGCAGCAGCCCTGGCAGGTCTATGCGCTGGGCGCGGCGATGGCTTTGTTTTCCACGGTATTGCCGGTGTTCATGCAATCCGCGGCGATCCGCCACCTCGGCGCCGGCCAGTCGGCGCTGATCGGCACCACCGGGCCGATCATCACCATCTTCCTCGGCTGGTGGTGGCTGGACGAGCCGCTGTCCGGGCCGCAGCTGTTTGGCGCCGGCCTGGTGCTGGCCGGCGTGCTGCTGGTCAGCCTGAAACCCCGTCAGGCTGCGGGCTGAAACTCAGGCCGGGAACAGACGGCGCCAGACTTCGCTGGTCAGCCCCGCCTGGTTCATGCAATAGAAATGCAGGCCCGGGGCGCCGCCCTTCAGCAGCTTTTCGCACAGCTCGGTGACCACATCCAGGCCAAAGGCGCGGACGGAATCGGTGTCGTCGCCGAAGGATTCGAACTTCTTGCGCATCCAGCGGGGGATGTCGGCGCCGCAGGCGTCGGAGAAGCGGGCGAGCTTGGAGAAGCTGGCGATGGGCATGATGCCCGGCACGATGGGAATCGTGATGCCGGCGGCGCGGGCTTCGTCGACGAAGTGGAAATAGGCGTCGGCGTTGTAGAAATACTGGGTGATGGCCGAATTGGCGCCGGCATCGACCTTGCGCTTGAAGTTGATCAGGTCATCCTTCGGCGACTTGGCCTGGGGGTGCCATTCCGGATAGGCGGCGACTTCGATCTGGAACCAGTCGCCGGTTTCGGCGCGGATGAAATCCACCAGTTCGTTGGCGTAGCGCAGTTCGCCGGGGTCGGCCATGCCGGACGGCAGGTCGCCGCGCAGCGCCACCAGCCGGCGGATGCCCTTTTCCTGATACCGGCGGAGGATCTCGCCGATCCCGGCCTTGGTCGAGCCGATGCAGGACAGGTGCGGCGCGGCCTGATGCCCTTCGGCCTGTACCTCGAACACCGTCTCGAATGTGCGTTCCTGGGTTGAGCCGCCGGCGCCGTAGGTCACGGAAAAAAACGCCGGCTGCAGCGCCGCCAGCTTGCTCCGCTCCACCCGCAGCTTGGCCATGCCTTCGGTGGTCTGGGGCGGGAAGAATTCGATGGAAAGTTCGGTAGTCATGTTCTCAACCAGATAAAAAATTCACGATTGCCGGCGATATGGCCGACGCCACCGCCGATCAGCGGGCTGGGGAACCAGTGGCGCACCGTCAGGCCGCATTCGGCCGCGGCCCGGCGCAGCCGCTGTTCCACCTCGGCGTAGTCGGCGGCATCCCGCACCACGCCGCCCTTGCCCAGGGCCTGCGGCCCCAGCTCGAACTGGGGTTTGACCAGCAGCACCATGTCCCCGTCCGCCGCCAGCAGCGGCGGCAGTTGCGGCAGGATCAGGGTCAGGGAAATGAAGGACACATCGCCGACGATCAGGTCGAAGCCTGCTGTCGGCCAGGACTCGCCCAGGTCGGCCAGACAAAGATGCCGGCAGTTGATGCCTTCCAGCGCCACGATCCGCGGGTCGCCTTGCAGTCTGGGATGCAACTGCCCGTGCCCGACATCGACGCCAACCACCCGGCGGGCGCCGGCCTGCAGCAGGCAATCGCTGAAGCCGCCGGTGGATTGCCCGATGTCCAGGCAATCCCGGCCTTGCACCTGCAAGCCGGTTTCTTCCAGTGCTCCGGCCAGCTTCAGGCCGCCACGGGAAACATAGCGATCCGCATCATCGGCGCTGACCGTCAGCCGGGTCGTCGCCGGCAATACCAGCGCCGGCTTGCTGACCGGCTCGCCTTCGGCCTGGACCCGCCCGGCGGCGATCAGCCGCTGCGCCAGCGTCCGCGACGCCGCCAGCCCTTGCTCGACCAGCAGGCTATCCACCCGCTGCAAACCCGGACGCAACACCGGTGCCGCCACGGGCGCAGGCGCGCTAGGGGCGGGACGGGAAGTGCGGCGGTGGAAGGATTTCATCGGAGCGTCTGCGGCGGGAGGGGGGAAGGGGTGCCGGGACGGCGGGGAGTCCGGCTGCCGGCCTGCTGGCCGGCAGCGGAGGCACGGGCAAGCCCAGCTTGCCCGCGGGGCCGCTTAGTAGCGGTAGTGGTTGGTCTTGTAAGGACCGTTCTTCGGCACGCCGATGTAGGCGGCTTGCTGGTCGCTGAGTTCCGTGAGTTGGGCGTTCAGGGTCTTCAGTTGCAGGCGGGCGACCTTTTCGTCCAGGTGCTTCGGCAGCGTGTACACGCCCACCGGGTAGTCGGCGGTCTTGGTGAACAGCTCGATCTGGGCGATGGTCTGGTTGGCGAAGGAGGAAGACATCACGTAGCTGGGGTGGCCCGTGCCGAAGCCCAGGTTCACCAGGCGGCCCTTGGCCAGCAGGATGATGCGGTTGCCGGAGGGCAGGGTGATGTGATCGACCTGGGGCTTGATTTCTTCCCAGGGGTAGCCTTCGATGGACGCCACGTTGATTTCGGAGTCGAAGTGACCGATGTTGCAGACGATGGCGTTGTGCTTCATCGCCACCAGGTGGTGATGGTCGATGACGTGGAAGTTGCCGGTGGCGGTGACGAAAATGTCGGCCTTGTCAGCGGCGTAATCCATGGTCACGACGCGGTAGCCTTCCATCGCGGCCTGCAGCGCGCAGATCGGGTCGATTTCGGTGACCCAAACTTGAGCGGACAGGGCACGCAGGGCTTGGGCGGAACCCTTGCCCACGTCGCCGTAACCGCAGACCACGGCGATCTTGCCGGCGACCATCACGTCGGTGGCGCGCTTGATGCCGTCCACCAGGGATTCACGGCAGCCGTAGAGGTTGTCGAACTTGGACTTGGTGACGGAGTCGTTCACGTTGATGGCCGGGAACTTCAGCTCGCCGCGTTCGTGCATCTGGTACAGACGATGGACGCCGGTGGTGGTTTCTTCGGTCACGCCCAGGATCTTGTCCAGACGGGTGGAGTACCAGGTCGGGTCGGTGGCCAGCTTGGCCTTGATCGAGGCGAACAGTACGGTGGCTTCTTCGCTGTCCGGGTTGTTCAGTACGGACAGGTCCTTTTCAGCGCGGGCGCCCAGGTGCAGCAGCAGCGTGGCGTCGCCGCCGTCGTCCAGGATCATGTTGGAGAAACCGCCGTCAGCCCACTCGAAAATGCGGTGGGTGTAGTCCCAGTACTCGGGCAGGGTTTCGCCCTTGACGGCGAACACGGGGATGCCGGCGGCAGCGATGGCGGCGGCGGCGTGATCCTGGGTCGAGAAGATGTTGCAGGAGGCCCAGCGTACTTCGGCACCCAGGGCAACCAGGGTTTCGATCAGCACGGCGGTCTGGATGGTCATGTGCAGCGAGCCGGTGATCCGGGCGCCCTTCAGCGGCTGGCTGGCGGCGTATTCCTCGCGGATGGCCATCAGGCCGGGCATTTCGCACTCGGCGATGTTGAGTTCCTTGCGGCCCCAGGCGGCGAGGCCCAGGTCGGCAACTACATAGTCCTTGAATTCAGCCACAGCGTTCATGTGAACTCCTTGCGTGTGGCCGGGGGAAGCGGGAAGGCATCAGGCTCACCCGTCATCCATGCCCGGCATGGGGTGGGTGAGCGCCGTTGAAACTTTGAAATCGCCGAGCCTGGGACGAGGTCTTGCAGCGCTCCTCGGCGAAGGAGCGCATTCTAGTTAAGAGCGGATAAATCTCAAAGCGGCGCGGCGAAAGCGGCGCAGCTCGGCTCAGCTCCGGCCGCTCCACATTTCGTCGATGTTGGCGATGCCCCAGGCGGCGGGGTCTTCCCGGGAGACGATCCGGTCCTTGTTGCCCGCCCGGCTGAGGTCGAGGACTTCCGGCATGATCCGGGCGCGGGATTTGGCGGAAAAGAAGACCTTGACCAGGGGCATCAGCAGGGATTGCTCGCTTTGCCCGACCACCACGCCCATCCGCCCGGATTCCAGCCGGACGAAGGAGCCGATCGGGTAAATGCCGACGCTTTTGACAAAGGCCTGGAAGATCGTCGGGTCGAAATGCCCCTTGGCCCATTCGGCCATCTTCTTCAGCGATTCGGCGGGGTCCCAGCCGCGCTTGTAGGGGCGGTTGGAGGTGATGGCGTCATAGACGTCGCAGACGGCGCCCATCTTGGCGAACAGCGTGATCTGGCTGTCGTTCAGCCGGTGGGGATAGCCGCTGCCGTCGGTCTTTTCGTGGTGATGCAGGCAGACTTCCAGCGCAATGTCGCCGACGCCGCTGCCGTCCTGCAGCATCCGGTGGCCTTCCGCCGGGTGGGTCTTGATGATGTCGAATTCCTCGTCGGTCAGCTTGCCCGGCTTGTTGAGGATTTCCAGCGGAATCACCGCCTTGCCCAGATCGTGCAGCAGCCCGGCGACGCCGGCTTCGCGCAATTCGAATTCGCCCAGCCCGAGCTGCTTGCCCAGCGCGATCATCAGCGCGCAGACGGCGACGGAGTGCATGTAGGTGTATTCGTCGGCGGTCTTCAGCCGGGCGAGGCTGATCAGCGCTTCCGGGTTGCGCATCACCGAGCCGGAAATTTCCTCGACCAGTTCGCGGGCTTCCGCCGCATCGACGGCCTTGCCGAGGCGGGCTTCCTGGAACATCGACACCACGGCCTGCTTGGACTTGGCGCAGATGCGGGCGGCCTGCTTCAGTTCCTCGTTGAACGAGGTCGGCTCGCGGGAGATCGCCGGCAGGGGCGGCGGCGGGGTGCTGGGCTGCGCCTCAGGGGGCGGCGGAGCGCTTGCTTCGACGGCGACCGCATCTTGCAGGACGTCGAGGCCCTTGTCGGTGTCGATCCAGACTTCCCGAATCTTGCTGGCGTGAATCGAGGCAATATCCTGCGGGTCCTTCAACACGAAGGAGCTACGCCAGAAGGGATGGTCGAGCCAGGCACCGCAGAATGCGTGCAGATACATGCCCAGGCGGACTTGTTCGCTGCGGATTTTTTTCAGCATGGCGGGAAGGGCAGGGGAAAAACTGACGCGATTGTAGCCCTACCGCCCGCCCTGGGCTTACAGGAGATTGTTCAAGCCCTGATTCAGGTGAATCTGCGCCCGCCAACCCAGCTCCCGGCTGATCTTGGCCGGGGAGTACCAGGCGGAGCCGAGCAGCTTGTCCAGCATGTCGCTATTGACCGGCAAGCGGCGCCCCAACAGGCTTTCCATCGCGTCGCCGGTCCGGGCCGCGGCCTTCAGCAGGGACATCGGTACGGCGAAGCGCTTGGGCGGCAGGGTCAGCGCGCTGCGGATCGCGTTGTAAATCTGCCGGCCGGAGTAGGTCTTGCTGTCGGACAGCAGATAAATCTGGCCGCTGGCTTCCCGCCGGTTGGCGACCAGGCACATCGCGTCAAGGACATCCTCGACATGGATCAGCGAGCGGCGGTTCCCGGTTTCCGGCAGCGGCGGGAACAGGCCGCGGCGGATCATCTGCGCCATTTTTTCCAGGTTGCCCCGGTCGCCGGGGCCGTACACCAGCGGCAGCCGCAGGATCACCACATGCATGCCGTATTTGCGGCCGGTTTCGAGAATGACCTTCTCGGCCGCCAGTTTGGACTGGCCGTAGATGGTGGAGGGCGGTCGCGGCCAGTATTCATCGGCACAGAGGTGTCCGGGTTCCCCCATCGCCTTGGCCGCGGAGAGGAAGACAAAGGTGCGGACGCCCTGGGCGCCGGCGGCTTGCACCAGATTGCGGCTGCCTTCGAAATTGTCCGACCAGTGGCGATGGACTTCAGCGTCGGTCAGGATACGGGCGGCGTTGCCATAGCCGGCGCAGTGGAACACGGTGTCGATGCCCTGGCAGGCCTGGCGCAACACCTCCGGCTGATTGAGGCTGCCGAGAATGCAGTCCGGCAGGTTGGGCAGGGCGCGGCGGCTCAGCGTCCGCAATGACAGGTTCTGCTGGCGCAGGCGCTGCAGCAGATGTCCGCCGATGAAACCGCTGGCGCCGGTGATGAGGACGGGGCCTGGGGGGGACAGTACGGGGAGTGTGGCGGTCATGGCGATGTTGTCCCTGCAAAAGTCAGGATGGCGGCGGGGCCGGTCCATGCTTATGTTTTATTCGAAGTGCGAATTCTCGGCACTCTTCCGGCGTTTGTCCATCCTGATGCCATGTTGACGACGCAGGGGCTGCAAAAAAAGAAGCCGACCCTTGCGGATCGGCTTCCGGTGCTGCGGCTTCGGGAATTACAGGCCGGCAGCGGCGCGCAGGGCAGCGGCCTTGTCGGTGGCTTCCCAGGTGAATTCCGGCTCTTCACGGCCGAAGTGGCCGTAGGCGGCGGTCTTCTCGTAGATCGGGCGCAGCAGATTCAGCATCTGGACGATGCCCTTCGGACGCAGGTCGAAGTGGCTGCGGACCAGGGCGGTCAGCTGCTCGTTGGAGAGCGAGCTGGTGCCGAAGGTCTCAACCATGATCGAGGTCGGCTGGGCCACGCCGATGGCGTAGGAAATCTGCACCAGGCAGCGGCTGGCCAGCCCGGCGGCGACGATGTTCTTGGCCACGTAGCGGCCGGCGTAGGCTGCGGAACGGTCCACCTTGGAGGGGTCCTTGCCGGAGAAGGCGCCGCCGCCGTGGGGGGCTGCGCCGCCGTAGGTGTCGACGATGATCTTGCGGCCGGTCAGACCGCAGTCACCCTGCGGGCCGCCGATGACGAAACGGCCGGTGGGGTTCACCAGGTACTTGATTTCGCCCTTGATCAGTTCCTTGGGCAGCACCGGCTTGATGATTTCTTCGATGACGGCTTCGCGAATCTGCGGCAGCTCGATGCTCGGGGCGTGCTGGGTGGAGAGCACTACGGTGTCGATGGAATCCGGCTTGCCATCGACGTAGCGGATCGTGACCTGGGACTTGGCGTCCGGGCGCAGCCAGGACAGGCGGCCGTCGCGGCGCAGCTGGGACTGGCGTTCGACCAGACGGTGGGACAGGTAGATCGGCAGCGGCATCAGCGTCGGGGTTTCCTGGCAGGCGTAGCCGAACATCAGGCCCTGGTCACCGGCGCCCTGGTTCAGGTAGTCGTCGGAAGCGCGATCCACGCCCTGGGCGATGTCCGGGCTCTGCTTGTCGTAGGCGACCAGCACGGCGCAACCCTTGTAGTCGATGCCGTATTCGGTGTTGTCGTAACCGATACGCTTGATCGTGTCGCGGGCGACCTGGATGTAATCGACGTTGGCCTTGGTGGTGATTTCACCTGCCAGCACCACCAGACCGGTGTTGCACAGGGTTTCAGCGGCGACGCGGGAATACGGGTCCTGAGCCAGGATCGCGTCGAGAATCGCGTCCGAAACCTGGTCGGCAACCTTGTCGGGATGGCCTTCGGAAACGGATTCCGAAGTGAAGAAGTATTCGCTCATTGTTTGCTCCTCTGGGCCTGACGGGTCCGGCGTTACCGGCTCTGGCCCTGGAGCGGCGACGCTTTAGCAGTATTTGGGAATCGCCCTGCAAGTTGTCTCGTTAACTCGGCGACCGCATAATCTTAGCTTTTTTTCGCCCGACCGCAAGCCGGAAAAGCCATGTCCTTGATCTTCAGCCTGCTCAGCCGGCTATCGCTGCCCACTTGTCATCGCCTGGGCGGGCTCCTTGGCGGTCTGGTTTACCGACTCTCCTCCCGTTATCGCCGGACTTTGCAGGCCAATCTGCGCCAGGCGACCGGCGATGCGCCGCCGGCCCTGTGCCGCGAAATCGCCGCGGAAACCGGCAAGCAGATGCTGGAATTGCCGCGCATCTGGTTGCGCAGCCTGGATCAGGCGGTGGCCGATGTCGTCGCCGTCGAAGGCTGGAAATGGGTCGAAGCCGCCCGCCAGAGTGGCAAGGGCATCCTGTTCATCACGCCGCACCTGGGCTGTTTCGAGATCACCGCCCAGTTTCTCAGCACCCGGGCGCCGATCACCGTGCTCTACCGGCCACCGCGGCAAGCGGCGGTGCAGACGCTGATCGAAACCGGTCGCAAGCGGGACAACCTGCATCTGGCCCCGGCCGACCTCTCCGGCGTCCGCTCGCTGGTCAAGGCCCTGCGCAAGGGCGAGGACGTCGGTCTGCTGCCCGATCAGGCGCCGAAGTTGGGCGAAGGGGTCTGGCTCGATTTCTTCGGGCGTCCGGCCTACACCATGACCCTGGCCGCCCGGCTGAGCGAAACCGGTGCCGCGACGCTGATGATCTGGGGCGAACGTCTGCCGGCTGGTCAGGGGTATCGCATCCACATCACCCCGACGCAACAGCCGCTGCAGGGCAGCACCATCGAGCGGGCGGCGCAAATCAATCGGGAAGTCGAGGCGCTGATCCTGACCCGGCCGGAGCAATACCTCTGGGCTTACAACCGCTACAAGCGCCCGGCGGGCGCCGAGCCGCCACCGGGGGCCGCCGTCTGATGGGCTCTCGCCTGCTGGTTGCATTCCTGTGGGTGCTGCACTGGTTGCCCTTGCCGCTGTTGCGCGGCCTGGGCGTGCTGGTCGGGCTGCTGTTCATGGCGCTGGGTCGGGAGCGGCGACGGGTCGGGGCGACCAATCTGGCGCTGTGCTTCCCGGAACTTTCCCCCGCCGAGCGCCAGCGTCTGTTGCGCCGGCATTTTGTCATGCTGGGTCAAAGCCTGATGGATAGGCCGCTGTTCTGGTGGGCCAGCCGCGCCCGGCTGGAAAAGCTGATCCGCGTCCGGAATCCGGAACGGCTGGCGCCGGTCGAGGGGCGGCCGCTGATCCTGCTCTGCCCGCATTTCGTCGGGCTGGATGCCGCCGGTTGTGCGGTCACCATGGCGATGCCGGTGGTCAGCGTCTATTCCCGCCAGAAAAATCCCGTCTTCGACGCGGTGATCTACACCGGTCGCCAGCGATTCAACGCCTCGGTCCTGCTCTCCCGCCAGGATGGCATGCGCAAGGTGATCAAGTCCCTGCACCAGGGCTATCCTTTCTTCTACCTGCCGGACATGGATTTCGGCCCGCGGGATTCCCTCTTCGTGCCCTTCTTCGGGGTGCCGGCGGCGACGATTACCGGCTTGTCCCGGCTGGCGCGGGCCACTGGCGCCCGGATCGTCCCCTGTGTCGCAAGGATGACGGCAAAGGGTTACGATGTGCACTTGCAGCAGGAATGGGAAAATTATCCCGGCGACAGCGTCGAGGCCGACACGCTGTCGATGAACCAGTTTATTGAAACCCAGGTGCGGAGCATGCCGGAGCAGTATTTCTGGCTGCACAAGCGCTTCAAGACCCGGCCACCCGGAGAACAAAGGTACTACCCATGATCAGCAATATCGAAATCCGTTCCGTGACCCATCCCGACGTGCCCGCCATCTCGGCGCTGGCCCGTGAAATCTGGCAAGCCACCTACCCTGGCATCATCACCCAGGCCCAGATCGACTTCATGCTGGAGCAGCGCTACGGCTACGAGCGGCTGTACGACGACCTGGAGCAGGCCGACAAGTGGCTGGATCAGGCTTTCTTTAACGACCGCCGCATCGGCTTTGCCTTCAGCGAGATTTGTCGCGGCGAGTTCAAGCTCGACAAGCTCTACATCCACCCCGACGTGCAGCGGCAGGGCGTCGGCGGGCAACTGATCGGCCACGTCGCCGAGCGGGCGCGCAAGCTGGGCTACCCCAAGGTGATCCTGGCGGTGAACAAGCGCAACAGCAACGCCATCGATTCCTATCGCAAGTACGGCTTTGTCGTCCGCGAGTCGATTGTGGATGACATCGGCAGCGGCTACGTCATGGACGATTTCGTGATGGAGAAAGTGCTTTAACATCTGGAGATAAGGCACTGTTCAGGCTATACTTTTCCGAAATATTCACTGGAAAAGTTCGTGAAGATCAAATTCACCAAGATGCAGGGCCTGGGCAACGACTTTGTCGTGCTGGACGGCGTCCGCCAATCCCTGGCGCTGAACAGCGCGCAGATGCAGCAACTGGCCGACCGCCATTTCGGCATTGGTTGCGACCAGATCCTGCTGGTCGAGCCGGCCAGCCAGCCCGATGTGGATTTCCGTTACCGCATCTTCAACGCCGATGGCGGCGAAGTGGAGCAATGCGGTAACGGCGCCCGCTGTTTCGTCCGGTTCGTCCATGAGCAGGGGCTGACCGCCAAGACCGAGATTCGGGTAGCCACCCAGCGCGGGGTCATCGTGCCCAGCCTGGAAAGCAATGGCGAAGTCCGGGTGAACATGGGCGTGCCCCGTTTCGTCCCGGCGGAAATTCCCTTCGTGGCCGAGGCGGACCAGATCGAGCACCCGCTGCAGTTGGCGGAGGCCGAGGTCAGCGTCAGCGTCGTCTCGATGGGCAACCCCCATGCCGTGCAGGTGGTGGCCGATGTCGATACGGCGCCGGTGGCTGCCCAGGGGCCGCAGATTGAAAACCACGCCCGGTTCCCGCAGCGGGTTAACGCCGGGTTCATGCAGATTCTCGACCGTCAGGCCGTCCGGCTGCGGGTCCATGAGCGGGGCGCGGGTGAAACCCTGGCCTGTGGCACCGGCGCCTGCGCCGCCGCCGTGGCGGGTATGCGCCGCGGCCTCCTCGATTCGCCGGTCCGGGTCAGCACCCGGGGTGGCGACCTGCAGATTGCCTGGGCCGGCCCCGGTACGCCGGTGTGGATGACCGGCCCGGCCGTTACCGTCTTTAGCGGAGAAATCGAACTATGAACAGCGACGACATCGCCCAATACCTGGTCAGCCACCCGGAATTCTTCGAGCAATACGCCGACCTGCTGTCGCAAATCTATGTCCCGCATCAGCACGGCGGCCGGGCGGTTTCCCTGGCCGAGCGGCAGATGCAGACGCTGCGGGAAAAGAACAAGCAGCTGGATAGCAAGCTGGCGGAAATGATCGCCTTCGGCGAGGAAAACGACGTGATCAGCGACAAGCTGCACCGTCTGGCCGTGGCGATGGTCGCGGCGGAAACCCTGCAGTCGGTGATCAGCCTGTTCAATTTCCACCTGCGCGAGGATTTCTCGGTGCCGCTGGTCAGCCTGCGTCTGTGGGAATGCCCGCCGGATGAAGACCCGGAGCTGCCGGAATTTTTCCCCGTCGGCGCCGAATTGCAGACCTACACCGAAAACCTGGTCTATCCCTATTGCGGCTCCACCTCCGGCTTCCCCACCGAAGCCTGGTTTGGCGAGCGGGCGGCACATATCCGGTCCCAGGCGCTGGTTCCCCTGCGCAATGCCGGCGGGACCTTCGGCATGGTCGCGCTGGGCAGCGAGGACGTGCGGCGCTTCTTCCCGGACATGGACACCATCTACCTGCAGCGCCTGGGCGAAATCGTCTCCGCGGCGCTGGGCCGGGTTACCCGGGTGCCGGTTCTCGGCGAGTGATGAAGCCGGCGACGGTCGCTGCCTGGCTGGCCGAACTGGCCGAGCAGCGTCGGCAGTCGCCGCACACCATCAAGGCCTATGGCCGCGACCTGGAGCAACTGCTGCAACTGAGCGGCGACCTGCCCTGGTCCGGCATGACCCCCGCGCATATCCGCCGTTACGCCGCCCAGCTCCACGCAGGCGGCCTGAATGGGCGGACCCTGGGGCGGATGCTCTCCGCCTGGCGCGGTTTCTTCCGCTGGCTGGGGCGACGGGGCGAGGTCGTCAGCAATCCCTGCGAAGGTATCCGGGCGCCCAAGGTGGCCAAGCCGCTGCCGCGGGCGCTGGGCGTCGATGAGACCGCCCGGCTGCTGGATACGCCGCCTTCCGATGCGGTGCTGGACCTGCGCGACCAGGCGATGTTCGAGCTGTTCTATTCCTCGGGCCTGCGCCTGTCGGAGCTGGCCGGGCTGAATCAGGAAGATTTGCGGACGGCGCTGGAAGAGGCCGAGATTCGGGTGCTGGGCAAGCGCAGCAAGATGCGGGTGGTCCCGGTCGGGCACCTGGCGCGGCAGGCGCTGGCCCGCTGGGGCGAGCGGCGCGG
>JBEBBF010000044.1:0-3889 GCA_041158545.1 Pseudomonadota bacterium
ATTCCCTTGGCGTCCGCGGGCCGGGCGCTGCTGGCAGCCCAGTCTTCCGGCGTGTTGAGATTGGCAAAGGCGCCGGGCTGGTCGGAAAAATCCGCGCTCCGGCAATCCAGCTGCCGCTGCCAGCCGCCCACCCGCCGCTCACCGGCGCGCAGGAAGGCATCCAGACTGGCAAAACAGCGGGCGCGGTACAGCGCAAACATCGGTTCCCGCTGCGGCGCCGCGACCACCGCCGCATCGCCATCGCCCAGCGCGGCCAGCAGGCGCGGGGCCAGATCGGCGGGAAACAGCGGGGCGTCGCAGGGCAGGGTCAAAAGCAGCTCGCAGTCGCCGCCCGCCAGCGCCGCGTGCAGCCCGGCGAGGGGGCCGGGGTAATCCGCCAGCAGGTCGCTGACCACCGGCAGGCCGAAGCGGGCGTAGTGTTCCAGGTTGCGGTTGGCGCTGATGCGGATGCGGCCGACCTGGGGACGGATACGTTCGATCTGATGGGCGATAATCGGCCGGCCCTGCCAGGCTTCCAGCCCCTTGTCGCGTCCGCCGAGACGGCTGCCCTGGCCGCCGGCGAGGATCAGCGCGCAGATGGAATGGCGCTCGAACACCGCCTCAGTCCCCTTATTTCTGGAATATCGCGATGATCCCACACTATTGGCAGACCGCTAAACAGCAACTGGCCGCCGCCGACCCGGTGCTGGGCGGATTGATCGCCGGCTACCCCGATCAGGTGCTGGCTTCCCGCGGCGAGCCCTTCGTCACGCTGGCCCGCTCCATCGTCGGGCAGCAGATTTCGGTCAAGGCCGCGGACAGCGTCTGGGCCCGCTTCAGCGCCACGGTCGGCACGGTGCAACCCGAGGCGGTGCTGACGCTGGGCGAAGCCGGCCTGCAGGGCTGCGGCCTCTCGCGGCGCAAGATCGAATACATGGTCGATCTGGCCCGCCACTTCACCGCCGGCCAGCTGGGCGAAGCCGACTGGCCGCAGCTCGACGACGCGGCGATCATCGCCCGGCTGACCGACATCCGCGGCATCGGCCGCTGGACCGCGGAGATGTTCCTGATCTTCAACCTGCTGCGCCCGGATGTGCTGCCGGTGGACGACATCGGCCTGCAGAAGGCGGTCTGGCGCCACTACTTCGCCGGCGAAAAACAGGAGCTGCGCCAGCTGCGCAGCCTCGCCGCCCGCTGGGCGCCCTGGCGCACCGTCGCCACCTGGTATCTCTGGCACAGTCTGGACCCGGTGCCGGTGGCGTATTGAGTCCGGAATCCCCGCCGGCAGGGCGGCCGGGGGAGGGCTCTGGTAGAATCGCGCCCTTCCCGTTTGAGCCTGAGCGCCATGAAGACCCATTTTCTCGAATTCGAGCAGCCTATCGCCGAGCTGGAAAACAAGATTGACGAACTGCGGGCGATGATGGAAGCCGACCCGACGGTCGACATCACCGACGAGCTCAACCGCCTGAGCGGCAAGAGCCAGGGCCTGACCAGGGACATCTACGCCAAGCTGAGCTCCTGGCAATCCTCGCTGGTGGCCCGCCACCCGCAACGGCCCTACACCCTCGATTACATCTCCCGCATCTTCACCGACTTTCAGGAACTCCACGGCGACCGCGCCTTTGCCGACGACAAGGCCATCGTCGGCGGCCTCGCCCGGCTGGAAGGCCAGCCGGTGATGGTCATCGGCCACCAGAAGGGGCGGGACACCAAGGAAAAGATCTTCCGCAACTTCGGCATGCCCCGGCCCGAGGGCTACCGCAAGGCGCTACGGCTGATGAAGCTGGCGGAAAAGTTCGGGATTCCGGTCGTCACCTTCGTGGACACCCCGGGCGCCTACCCCGGCATCGACGCCGAAGAGCGCGGCCAGTCGGAAGCCATCGGCCGCAACCTGTTCGAGATGGCCGAGCTGAAGGTGCCGGTGATCGTCACGGTGATCGGCGAAGGCGGCTCCGGTGGCGCCCTGGCCATCGCCGTCGGCGACGTGGTGCAGATGCTGCAATATTCCACCTACTCGGTGATTTCCCCGGAAGGCTGCGCCACGATTCTGTGGAAGAGCGCCGAGCGTGCTGCCGATGCCGCCGAAGCCATGGGCGTCACCGCCGCCCGGCTGAAATCCCTGGGGCTGGTGGACAAGGTGCTGCCCGAACCGGTCGGCGGCGCCCACCGCGACCACGGCACCATGGCCGAAACCCTGAAACAGGCGCTGCTGGAACAAATCCAGCGCCTCTCCGCGCTCAGCACCGAGCAATTGCTCGCCAGCCGTTACGAGCGGCTGATGAGCTACGGCCGCTTCAAGGAAAACCGGCGCTAGGCGACGGCATCGCCGGGGTCCGCGACCCCGGCACGCTGGCCCGGCGCCCCCCGTCCGGCGGCTGACATGGCCCAGCCCCCAGCCCAGACTGCTGCGCCGGCCGGATTGCAGACGGCCGTTCCGGCCACCGTTCCGGCCGCTTCCCCTGTAGCGTCCCCGGCCGCTTTTTCGACCGCTTCTCCGGCCCCCTCTCGGCCCTTTTCTCCGACCGCAGCCCCCGAGTCGGCCGACCCGGCGGCGCGACTGGCAGCCGAACTTCCCACCCAACTCCTCACCCAACTCGCCGCCAGGCTGGCGCCGCATCTGGCCGCCGGACAAAAGCTGCTGGTCGGCCTCTCCGGCGGTCTCGATTCCCTGGTCCTGCTCCACCTCTGCGTCCAGCTGCGCTCCCGGTGGCCGGCGGACTGCAGCCTCGCCGCGGTGCATGTGCATCACGGCCTGTCCCCCCACGCCGACGCCTGGGCCGAGTTCTGCGCCCGGCGCTGCGCCGAATGGGCGGTGCCGTTGCGGATCGAAAAGGTGAAGGTGCAAGGCCGCGGCGAAGGCCTCGAAGCCGCGGCGCGGGCCGCCCGCTACCGGGTCTTCGCCGACTGCGACGCCGACCTGCTGCTGCTGGCCCAGCACCGGGGCGATCAGGCCGAAACCCTGCTGTTCAACCTGCTGCGCGGCGCCGGCGTCCAGGGCGCCGCCGCCATGCCGCCGCAACGCGCCTGTGGCCGCGCCCAATTGCTGCGCCCCCTGCTCGACACGCCGCGGGCGCAACTCGCCGCCTACGCCGCCCTGCAGCAGCTCGACTGGGTTGAAGATGAAAGCAACGCCGACACCCGCTTCAGCCGCAACTACCTCCGCCACCACATCCTGCCGACGCTCAGCGCCCGCTTCCCCGCCGCCGAAGCCCGCCTCGCCGCCGCCGCCGGCCACTTCGCCGAAGCCGCCGCGCTACTGGCCGAACGGGCGGAAGAAGACCTGCAAGCCTGCCTGAACCCGCCGGAACAGCCCGACCGGCTGTCCCTGCCGGCGCTGCGCACCCTGTCCCCGGCCCGGCAGCACAACCTGCTGCGCCACTGGCTGGCCCGCGCCGGCTGGCGCCCTCCCGCCGCGGAAAACCTGCAGGAATTCTGCCGCCAGCTCGCCCACACCGGCCCGGACGCCGCCGCCCGGCTGCCGCTCGCCGAAGGCGAACTCCGGCAATGGCGCGACGGCCTCCACCGCCTCCCGGCCACGCCCCCACCAGCGCTGACGCCCGTCTTCTGGACCGGCGAACACCCCTTGCCCTGGGCCGGCGGCCAACTCCGCCGCGAACCCCGCCCCGGCGAGGGCATCGCCCCGCAACTCTGGCCCCCCGGCGGCCTGCTCTGCCGCCCCCGCCAGGGCGGCGAAAACTTCCAACTCCCCGGCCGCCCCCGCCGCCCGCTGAAAAAAATCCTCCAGGAATCCGCCATCCCCCCCTGGACCCGCCCCCAACTCCCCCTGCTATGGCTCGGCGACCAACTCCTGTGGTGCGGCGACATCGGCGAACAAGCCGAAGCCCGCTGCCCGGCGGGGGAGGTGGGGTGGGTGGTGACGTGGGAACGGGGCAGGTAACTCGGCTTTTCC
>JBEBBF010000045.1:0-2689 GCA_041158545.1 Pseudomonadota bacterium
GCGCAGGTCACAAAGCAGCACGCCGGCTTTCTGGTAGGCGTAGCCGTTGCGGTACAGGCGGCGCAGGATGCGTCGCCCCCATTCGGCCAGATTCCGGCTGTCGGAGCTGGCTTCCGGCAAGGGCAGCGTGCAGCTGGCCTGGTAGCGGCGTTCCGCTTCGAGAAAGGGGCTGGTGCGCAGGGAGACGCCGAGGGCGCCAGCCAGGCTGCCCTGAGCGCGCAGTTTTTCTGCGGCGAGGCTGATGTAGCTGACCACGGCCTGCTCCAGATCTTCCAGTTCGAACACCGGGCGGCCGAAGGATCGGCTGCTGAGAATCTGCTGCCGCGGCGGGGCGACGTCTTCCAGTTCCAGGCAGGAGACGCCGCGCAGTTCCCGGATCGTTCGTTCCATCACGACGGAAAAGCGCTGGCGCAGGCTCTCCGGGTCGGCATCGCGCAGTTGCCCGGCGGTGGTGATGCCCAGCCGGGCCAGTTGTCCGCTCAATCGGCGGCCGATGCCCCAGACTTCTGCGACGGGAATCCGCTGCAGCAGCTGTCGTTGGGCGGCGGGGCTCAGCGCGGTGTAGTCGCAGACGCCGTCGTGGCCGGCCAGTTGTTTTTTGGCGCAGTGGTTGGCCAGCTTGGCCAGGGTTTTGCTGGGCCCGATTCCGACGCAGACCGCCAGACCCAGGCCGCTGGCGATCCGTTGCCGGATCAGTTGCCCATGGTTTTCCCGGTCCACCGGCAACGTCGTGAGATCAAGGAAGCTTTCGTCGATGGAGTACACCTCCATTTCCGGGGCCAATGCCCCGAGCAGTGCCACCACCCGATTGCTGAGGTCGGCGTACAGCGGGTAGTTGGACGACAGGGCGACGATGCCCAGCCGCCGGGCCTGGTCGGCGTATTGATGCCAGGCGATGCCCATCGGCGTGCCCAGGGCGCGGGCTTCGGCGCTACGGGAAACCACGCAGCCGTCGTTGTTGGAGAGCACCACGACAGGCCGTTGCCGTAGCCGGGGATCAAACAGCTGTTCGCAGCTGGCGTAGAAATTGTTGGCATCCACCAGGGCAAAGCAGGACATGGCCGGATCGCTCTGCGCCGAGGCTCAGGGCAGGAAACGCTTGAAGCGGCCAACGACCACGCCCCAGAGCAGCAGGTCGCTGTCTTCGCCCACTTCCAGCGGCGGATAATGGGGATTTTCCGCCTCCAGGGCCAGACGGCCATGGCGGTGGTGCAGGCGTTTGACCAGCCTTTCCCCGTTGAGGAAGGCGATGACGATGTGGCCATGCTGCGGCGTAATGCTTTTGTCGACGACGAGGATGTCGCCGTCGCAAATGCCGGCGCCGCTCATCGAATCGCCCTCGACGCGGAAAAAGAAGGTCGTCGCCGGGTTGCGGATCAGGTAACTGCCGACATCCAGGGATTCGGCTTCGTAATCCGCGGCGGGCGAGGGGAATCCGGCGGAAATCCGCAAGGGGTCCAGCGGCAAGGGGCAGACCGTCGGCGATGCGGCCGGCAGCCATGACCCAATCTGGAGCGGAGGAAGAGGCGGTGTGGGCACGATGAAATACTGTTCGTTTATCCAGTATTTTAATCGATACTGCCACGCTTGTCGCCGCTACCGGAATCGCAGCCGAAATCGGGGCGCGAAAATGAATCAGGCCCGACATGCGGGCCTGTGATTCAGGAGTACGGGGAAAGCGGCAGCTTATTTTTCGAGGATGCGGCGGGCGCCGTTGTAGCGGGAAACCCAGTAGCTGGTCTGCATGTTTTCCACCCGAACTTCGCCACCGGGGCGGGGGGAGTGCAGGAAGTAGTTGTCACCCAGATAGATGCCGACATGGGAGAAGGCGCGACGCATGGTGTTGAAGAACACCAGATCGCCCGGCTTCAGTTCTTCGTTACGCTCGACCCGTTGTCCGACTTCGCTCATTTCCCGTGCAGAACGGGGAAGCAGCATCCCGGCTGCGTCCTTGAACACCACCCGAACGAAACCGCTGCAATCCAGGCCGCTGTCTTCATCGCTGCCGCCCCGGATGTAGCTGATTCCCACCAGTTGCAGGCCCTTGAGGATGATGTCCTGGGCGGCGTTGGTGTAGCGTTCAAAAAACGAGATTTCTTCCGGATTCTTTTGCGGCTCGGCGTAAGCCGTGGGCGCCGCGGCGATGGTCAGGCCGATTGTGGCGACCAAAGCAGTAAAAGTGTGAAAGATTTTTTTGCGCATTCCCTGAGTTTAGCATGGGGAAAGTGACTTTTCCACGGCTTTGTGAGGGTCTTGTTACCAGCCAGGGCGCAGATGATTCGGGAGAGTGATTTGAATCAAAACAGGGGTTTGTAGAATTCTCTTCGCCAAGAATCTAGAAGTGAATTCCCCAGACGCCGTGGATCAGCCAGGTCAGGGCCAGCAGGATGCCGGAGGTCATCAGGCTGCTGACCCAGGTATCGGTGTGCTGGATGATCCTGCCGGAAATCTCGATGCAGGTGGTCAGGATCAGCCCTGAACCGAAGATCAGCCAGGTCAGGGCGCCGCCCAGTCCGGCGTTGGTGTAGCTGAGGCCCAGCAATTGCAGCCAGACCGAAATCCAGAACACCGCATTGACCAGAACCAGGGTGTTGCGGACGGAATCGAGGTTTTCACCGGGGCGGCGGGCAAGGGGATAGTTGCGTGCATCATGAAATGCCATGAAAAGATGGTTTGCTTGCATGATCGG
>JBEBBF010000046.1:0-3406 GCA_041158545.1 Pseudomonadota bacterium
GATTTCCCGGGTTTCCAGGAAGCGCAGGTTCGGGAAGCGTTCCTGGGCCATGTCGAGGTACACCCGGTTCGGAGCGAGGTAAACGGGGTCGCCGGCGCCGTCGAGGGCGAAGTTGTGCGGCCAGCGGTCGCTGAGGCCGCGGATGTCCGGGTCGACGCCCTTGACCCAGCGTGCGGTGGCGCAGGAGTAGTGCTCGAATAGCACATTGACCCCGTATTCGTTTTCCAGCCGGTGGGCCACCACGTCGAACTGCAGCGTGCCGACTGCGCCGAGGATCAGGTCATTGGAGCCGACGATGCGGAAAAGCTGGGTTGCGCCTTCTTCAGCCAGTTGTTGAAGACCCTTCTGCAACTGCTTGGTTTTAAGCGGGTTTGCGATCCGGGCGATCCGGAAGTGTTCCGGGGCGAACGAGGGAATCCCGGTGAATTTGAGGTCTTCGCCTTCGCTGAAGGTTTCGCCGAGGCGGATGGTGCCGTGGTTGGGAATCCCGATGATGTCCCCCGGCCAGGCTTCGTCGGTGGTGCTGCGGTCGCGGGCCATGAAGGTGATGGCGTTGTTGACCGCCATTTGCTTGCCGCCGGCCACCTGCTTGATTTTCATGCCGCGCTCGAAACGCCCGGAGCAGACGCGCAGGAAGGCGATCCGGTCCCGGTGTTTCGGGTCCATGTTGGCCTGAATCTTGAAGACGAAGCCGGAGAAGCGGGGTTCGGTCGGCTGTACTTCCCGGTTTTCCGCCGGGCAGGCCTGGGGGCCGGGCGACAGTTCGACCACGGCATCGAGCAGCGACTGGACGCCGAAGTTGTTGACCGCGGAGCCGAAGAACACCGGGGTCTGCTTGCCGGCCAGGTAGGCGGCGGCGTCGAAGGGATGGGAGGCGCCGCGCACCAGCTCGATGTCGATCCGCAGTTCTTCCGCCTGCTCGCCGATCAGCGCGTCCAGCCGCGGGTTATCCAGCCCGTCGATGATTTCCGCGGTGCCCTTTTCCGCCTGGGGGTCGAAGAAGGTGATCTTGTCGTCGTAGAGGTGATAGACGCCGCGGAACCGCTTGCCCATGCCGATCGGCCAGGTCATCGGCGCGCACTGGATGCCCAGCACGGATTCGATTTCGTCGAGCAATTCAATCGGTGGCCGCCCTTCCCGGTCCAGCTTGTTGATGAAGGTCAGGATCGGGGTGTCGCGCATCCGGCAGACGTTCAGCAGCTTGATCGTCTGCGCTTCGACGCCATTGACCGAATCGACGACCATCACCGCGGAATCGACGGCGGTCAGCGTCCGGTAGGTGTCTTCGGAAAAGTCCTCGTGGCCCGGTGTGTCGAGCAGGTTGATGATGCATTCCCGGTAGGGGAACTGCATGACCGACGAAGTCACCGAAATGCCCCGCTGCTTTTCCAGCTCCATCCAGTCGGAAGTGGCGTGGCGGCTGGCCTTGCGCGCCCGCACTTCGCCGGCGACCTGAATCGCGCCGCCAAACCACAGCAGCTTTTCGGTCAGCGTGGTTTTACCCGCGTCCGGGTGGGAAATGATCGCAAAAGTGCGGCGGCGGCTGGTTTCGAGTTGCAGGGGAGTCACGGCAGGCAGGAAAAAGACGAAAGGCGCGATTATATCGGCGCCACCGCCTGGCGTCCGGGGGAATCGGCAGCGCCGGCCACGGACTTTGCCACGCGCCACCGGCACCGGCGCCCCACCCTGCCGCCGGAATGCATTCGGGGCGCCGCAGCGCCCCGATCCTGAAACGACCTGGCCGGAAAACCGGCGACCGGCTTAGCCCCGGCCCCGTTGCGGCCGTTTCGGCGCGCCGGCGCGGGCGGCTGCCGGGCGGGCCGGAGAGAAGTCCCGCTTGCCGCTACCGGCGGAGCGCTCCTGATCCGGACGCGGCGGCCGGCCGGGACGCGGCGCGCCCTGCCCGGCACCTGCCCTGCCCGGCTTGCCCTGGGCGCTGCCGGGTGCGGCGGGTTTGCCCTGGAAACCGCCACGGGCGGGCATGCCCGGCTTGGCTGACCTGGCCGGTGCAGCGCGACCACCCATCCCCGGCTTGCCTTGCACCATCGGCTTGGCGAAGGGCGGCCGGCTCGGGGCTTCGGCGCGGGGCGCGACGGCCGGCGCGGTGGTGAGCAAGGGCGTGGATTCGGCGTCATCGCCCGTTTCGGCGCTCACAGGCTGTTCTTGCAGGGTTTTTTGCAGCGCCAGCACCTGTTCCTTGTCCAGTTCCCGGTGATGGCCGCGCTTCAGCCAGGCGGGAAGCTGGAAAGGACCATAGCGGACCCGCATCAGCCGGCTGACGGTGCAGCCGACCGCTTCGAACATCCGGCGGACTTCCCGGTTGCGGCCTTCGAACAGCGTGACGTGATACCAGTGATTGGCGCCCTGGCCGCCGGCATCGTCCAGCGACGCGAAGGCAGCCGGGCCGTCTTCAAGCTGGACGCCGCTCAGGAGTTGCTGGCGGGCTTCCAGGCTGAGGTCGCCGAGGATGCGCACCGCGTATTCCCGGACCAGCTGGGCGCTGGGGTGCATCAGCCGGTTGGCCAGTTCGCCGGAGGTGGTGAACAGCAACAGGCCGGAGGTGTTGAAGTCGAGCCGGCCGACGGCGATCCAGCGGCCACCGCGCAGCCGCGGCAGCGCGGTGAACACGTTCGGGCGGCCATCCGGGTCGTCGCGGGAAACGATTTCCCCTTCCGGCTTGTGGTACAGCAGCACCTTGGGCAGGCGATGCGCGTGGTTCAGCGTGACCAGTTTGCCATCCACCTTGACCCGGTCGCCGGGGGAAACCACCTGGCCGACCTGGGCTACTTCGCCATTGACGCTGACCCGGCCGGCTTCGATCCAGGCTTCGCATTCCCGGCGGGAGGCGATGCCGGCCTGGGCCAGCATCTTGTGCAGGCGCTCGGCACGGCCCTGGCCGGGAACCGGCGCCCCGGCGGTGGCCTGGGGATTGCGGAAGCCGGCGGGAACCCGGTTCGGCCCCTTGGCGAAGCGGGGCGGGTGGTTGGGGGTGAATTCGTCCGCCGTGGGCTGGGGACGCCGGCCGCCGGCACCGGCCGCGGGCCGGGCGGGACGGGGCGAGCGTCCGAAACGCTCGTCTCCGGATTGAACAGGCTCCGCCTTTTTCTGCGGCGGACGGAACGGGGTGCGTTTAGACATCGTTAAGCTCCAGGGTGTGACTGATCTCGTCCAGCGGCGGCAATTCACTGAGGCTGCGCAGGCCGAGGTCGTCGAGAAATTTTCGGGTGGTGGCCAGCAGTGCCGGCCGACCGGGGGTGTCGCGATGGCCGACCACGTCCACCCAGCCCCGCTCTTCGAGGCTGCGGATGACTTGGGCGTTCACGCTGACGCCGCGAATGTCTTCAATGTCCCCGCGGGTGACCGGCTGCCGGTAGGCGATGATTGCCAGGGTTTCCAGCACGGCGCG
>JBEBBF010000047.1:0-3546 GCA_041158545.1 Pseudomonadota bacterium
CGGCAGACAACACACCGCGACCACCGAGTTCGGTGGCGTAAACGATCATGCGTCCGTTGGGAGCAAAACTGGGCGACTCGTCCTTGTGCGAGTCGGTGAGGATCTGGGTCTGGCGGCTGGCGAGGTCCATGATCGCCAGCTGGAAGCGGCCGTCGCGGCGGCTGATGTAGGCCAGGCTGCGCCCGTCCGGGGACGGCCGCGGCGTGACGTTGTAGCTGCCTTCGAAGGTGATGCGCTGGGCGCCTTCGCCGCCGTTGGCCGAGGTGCGGTAAATCTGCGGGCTGCCACCGCGGTCGGAGGTGAAATAGAGGGAGGCGCCATCCGGGGAGAACTGCGGCTCGGTGTCGATGCCGCTGGAGGTGGTCAGCCGCATCGCGCCGGAGCCGTCGGCGTTGATCAGGTAAATCTGCGAACCGCCGTCCTTGGTCAGCACGATGGCCAGCCGCCGCCCGTCCGGCGACCAGGCCGGGGCGGAGTTGCTGCCCTTGAAGTTGGCGACGACCTGGCGCTTACCGGTGGTCAGCGAGTGCACGAAGATGATCGGCTTTTTGTTCTCGAAGGAGACGTAGGCCAGCCGGCTGCCGTCCGGCGACCAGACCGGGGAGATGATCGGCTCCCGCGAGACCAGCGCCGCCTGGGCATTCTGGCCGTCGGTGTCGGCGATCTGCAGTTCGTAACGGGCGCCGGATTTCAGCACGTAGGCGATCCGGGTCGAGAACACGCCGGCCTCGCCGGTCAGCTTTTCGTAGATGTAGTCGGCGATCCGGTGCCCGGCGGCGCGCAGCTGGTTGGGCGTCGTGACATAGGCGGCGCCACCCAGGTTCAGCAGCTTGTTGACGTCGTAGAGGCGGAAACGGGCTTCGAGCCGGCTGTCGCCCAGGTTGTTCAGGCTGCCCAGCGCCAGCGCGTCGGCACCGCGGCCGCGCCATTCGTTGAAATTCACCGAGGTGTTTTCGGTCATGCCCGGGCCGCTGGCTTCGACCAGCTTGAAGAGGCCGCTGCGCTCCAGATCGTTGCGGACCACCGAGGTCAGCGCCCGGTCATAGACGCTGGCGTCGCCGCCGAAGTCGGCGATGGCAATCGGAATCCGGTTGGCGCCGGCGCCGGTGATTTCGATGGACAGCTGGGCCTGGGCGCTCCCGGCCAGCAGGAACGCGCAACCGATTGCGGTGAGAAGTCGTTTCATCATGGTCAGGAATCACTCGTCAAAGGGGCGGTATTTGATTTCCAGCACCCGTTGGAACAGGCTGGGGTCGTTGGGCTTGGGCAGCGGGGAAGACTTGCGGATCGCCCGTTCAATCGCTGCATCCAGCGCCGGATTGCCGCCGGATTTGACGAGGCGGACGTTCAGCACCTCGCCGTCGGGCAGCTGATCGACGGCAAAAACGCTTTCCGGATTGCCCTGAACATTGGGCGGCATCACGATGTTGCCGCGAATCTTGGCGCGTATCTTCGCCGAGTACTCAGCGGTCCCCCGCTTGTTGGCGGCGGCCTGCTGTTCCTTCATCGCGTCGTTGGCGAGCCTGGCGCGGTTGAGTTCGTCCTGCAGCGCCTTGTTGCTCTGGACCTGGCTGCTTTCCCGCTTCAGTTCGTCGGCGAAGTTGAAACGTGGCGGCTCGGGTTTCTTCGGCTCTTCCTTGGGCTTCGGCGGTTTGGGCGGTTCCGGCGGCTTTTTGTCCGCCTTCACGGCGATGTCCGGCTTCGGCTCGGGCTTGGGTTCCGGCTTGGGCGGGGGCGGCAGCGGTTTGGGTTCCGGTTTCGGCTCGGGTTTGGGCTCCGGCTTCGGCGGTTCCGGCGCGGGCGGCGGCGGGCTGGGCAGCGTGGTCTGCGGCGAGAACAGCTCGACTTCCATGACGTCCGGCGCGCTGCGCTTCCAGTTCACGCCGATGATCAGGAAGGCCAGCAGCAGCAGATGCATCAGCGCCGTCAGCGACAGCGCGAGCCATTTTCCGGGTTGCGGCTGGGGCAGCGGAATCATCGGCGCCTACTTGCGGACGGTTTCCAGGCCGACGCGCTTGAACTGCATCTGCTTCAGCTCGTCGAGCACGTTCAGCACCGCCTCGTAACGGGCGTTCTTGTCGCCGGCGACCAGCACCGGGGTGGCCGGATCGGTGCCCTTCAGCGCGACCAGCGCCTGGGCCAGTTCCTTGCGGCTGACTTCCTTCTGCTCGCCCTTGGGGCCGCGGACCAGCAGCCGGTCGTCGTCGGCCCGGACTTCGACGCGGATCGGGTCTTTCGGCGGCTCCGAGGATTTGCCGACCGTCGGGAGGTCTACGGTGCCGGTCTGCATCATCGGCGCGGCGACCATGAAGATCACCAGCAGCACCAGCATCACGTCGATATAGGGGACGACGTTGATTTCGTTTTTGAGACGACGCGGGCGCATGGCTTATCTCATCTGCCGTTGCAGGATGTTGGAGAACTCTTCCATGAAGGACTCCAGCCGGGTTGCGAGGCGGTCGATGTCGTGGGCGAAGCGGTTGTAGGCGAGCACCGCGGGAATCGCGGCGAATAGGCCGATGGCGGTGGCGACCAGGGCTTCGGCGATGCCGGGGGCGACGGCGGCCAGCGTGGCCTGGCCGACATTCGACAGGCCGCGGAAGGCGTGCATGATCCCCCAGACGGTGCCGAACAGGCCGATGTAGGGCGAGACCGAGCCGACGGAGGCGAGGAAGGCCAGGTGGGATTCCAGTGCGTCGAGTTCCCGCTGGTAGGTGGCGCGCATGGCGCGACGGGAGCCATCGACCACGTCCTTGGGGTCGAGGTTTTTCTGGCTTCTGAGCTTGGTGAATTCGCGGAAGCCGGCTTCGAAGATGCGTTCCATGCTGCCGGCGTGGTGGCGGTCGTTGACCGCGCTCTGGAAGAGACCGTTGAGGTCGCCGCCGGACCAGAAGTCCTTCTCGAAGGTCTCGGTCTGCTGGCGGGCGGTGCGGACCGCGAACCACTTCATGAAGATGTAGTACCAGGACATGAAGGAAATGCCGGCCAGCAAGGCCATGATCGCCTGCACCACGGCGCTGGCGTTGAGGATGAGGTGCAGGATGGACAGGTCTTGGGTGACGTTCATGACAGCGCTTCCAGTTGGTTCCGCAGGAATTCGGGGATGGCGGTGGTTTTCATCTTGTTGAGGTTCACGCAGGCGACCTGAACGGTGCCGGTGACCAACTCCTCCCAGTTGCCGTCGGCGCTCTGGCGGCGGGCGTGCTGGCGGAAGATCACTTGCGCCCGGCCGAGCTTGGCGACTTCGAGACCGATGCTGAGCAGGTCGTCGAGGCGGGCGGGCTTGAGGTAGTCCATGCTGACCGAGCGGACCATGAAGGCGATGCCCTGTTCTTCCAGCAGCACCGACTGGTCGTGGCCGGCGCTGCGTATCCATTCGGTACGGCAGCGCTCGAAAAATTTCAGGTAATTGGCGTAATAGACCACGCCGCCCGCGTCGGTGTCTTCGTAATAAACCCGGATCGGAAGGGTAAAGGCGGTAGGCTTCTGCTCGTGCTTCATGGGACGATTTTAGCGAGGGCTAAGGGATTGGCCTGTAACGATTTG
>JBEBBF010000048.1:0-3022 GCA_041158545.1 Pseudomonadota bacterium
TGACGCCGGCCCGCTGGGCGGCCGACCTCAGCCTGCGCGCCTGGTTTGCCCGCGCAGCCGATCTGGCCGAATTGCTCGGCCGCCAGGGGCCGTTACGGGAATTTCTGGTCGCCAACCCGGCAGCGGATACGGTCTGGGCGGTGCTCAGCCTCGGCTATCAGGAAAAGAAACGGGTCGGCACCAGTATCGAAGCCGGTCTGCTGCAGGGCGAAGTGGTGCAGCGGCTGGCGATCTTCCAGGAAGCCCGGCTGGCCCTGCCGGCCCTGTCCCCGGCGGACTTGCTGGACAAGGTCTGCTGGCGGATGTTCGAGCAACTGGTGCTGGAAAGCCTGCACCAGCTGACCCGGCTGCGGCGAGGCGAGCAGCCGGCCAGCGCCGCCCAGGGGCTGCTGAAACAGCGGCTGGACCTGCTGCATCAAGGGCAGGCCGGCTTGAGCGCCTCGCTGGCACCAGCCACCGCCGCCACCGGGCGGCAGGCGCTACAGGCGGCGATTGCCGGAAACGAGGCGGCGCTGCATGCCCAGTCCACCAACCCCTGCAGCCTGGAAGATTGCTTCGGCGCGCTGCTCGACTTCCTGGCGCAGCCGGAGCGGCGGCTCGGTTTCGAGACGCTGACGCTGCACCTGGACGCAATGAACGTGTTGCAGCCGGCGGAAAGCACGCCGGGGCTGGAAATGTGCCAGGTCAGCGTCCAGGCGCCGGAGCCGCGGCAGCGCATCCTGGCGCTGGTGCAGATCGAACGGGCCGATTGTCAGCGGCCCAACCCGGCGCCGGTGTTGATCTGAGCGGTGGCGTTTGGGGGGCGGGCGTGAATGCCGCCCGTTGAACCCGTTTCAGCGTTGTTGTGCCAGCCACTGCTGCAGGGCTTCCGCGGTCATGGCGCCGCTTTGCCGCGCCACTTCCCGTCCGCCGCGGAACAGGATCAGCGTCGGGATCGAGCGGATGCCGAAACGGGCGGCGAGCTGGGTTTCGACGTCGGTATTGACCTTGCCGCAGCGCAGCTGGCGGGCGTTGCGGGCGGCCAGCGTGGCGAATTGCGGCGCCATCATCTTGCAGGGGCCGCACCAGGGCGCCCAGAAATCCACCAGCAGCGGCAGGTCGCTGTGCTGCAGCTGACGGTCGAAGTGGCTGCTGTCCAGCTCGATGACTGCGCCCGGCAGCAGCGGGGCCTTGCAGCGGCCGCAATTCGGCTGTTCCTGCAGCCGGGCGGTGGGGACCCGGTTCAGCGTCTGGCAATGCGGGCAAACCACCTGGATCGATTCGGGCGTCGCGGACATCATGTTCTCCTCAATATCAGTGTTTCCTGATGTTGAGGCGCAGCCGCCGATTTCAAGGGCGGGGCGCGCGGGCGGGCGACGGCGGCAACAGGTCGGCGAGGTCGGTCTCGGTCAGCCAGCGGTGGTCGAGTTCGGGGAAAACCCGCTGCCGGGCCGGCGCGCCGCTGGGGAATTCCCGCAGGAAAGCCGCGGTCAGCGTCGCCGGCACCACCTCATCCCGGCCGCCGCTAAGGTGCAGCTGGGGAATCCGCGCCAGCCGGGCGAGGTCGGGGCGCAGGCTGAGGCTGGCGTCCAGCGGGCTGATCTGGTGATGGCGGGTCCAGGCCGCGTGGTCCAGCGGTGCGGCGACGGTCAGCAGCCCGACGCAATCCGGCCGCCGGACCGCCAGCAGCGCCGCCAGCACGCCGCCGCCGGAGTAACCGGCCAGGATCAGCCGGGTCGGCGCCTGCGGCCCCATCACTTGTCGCGCCTGATCCATCGCCGCGTTCAAGCGCGCCAGCACCGGGGCGCCGAAGCGGGCGTGGGTCCAACTTTCCGGCTGGCAGGGGCGGCGTGCCGCGTCATCGAGAAACTGGCAGGGGCGGCTGAGGTAAAGAATCGCATCGCCGGCGTGCTCCCGGTTGGCGGCCAGGGTCTGGCTCAAGCGCCAGCCGACCGCATCCCGCGGACGGGGCGGCGTCGGGTCGGGGGAGGGGGTGTGGCGATCCAGCCAGGCCAGACCGTCGCCTTCGATGATCACCCACAGCCGTTCCCGGCCGGGGCGTAGCAGCGCCTGGAGCGGTGGGTTGTCGCCGCTGCGCAGCACCTGGAAACCGGGGCTGTCGGCGGCCAGTTGGCGGAAAAGGCCGGCGGAATCCAGGGCGCAGCCCGCAAAGAGCAGGGGCAGCAGCAGGGGCAGAAGGCGTGAACAAGGTCTCGGAAGTCGCGGCATCAACTGTGACAACGCCTGCAACCAGCGCTGCGCTAACAGCCCGGCCAGCAGTCCGGAGCAAGGCAGGATCGGCAATCCAGTCCGCAAGCGGGGGGAACCGGGCGACTGCCGGGCGTCGGATTGCCGGGCCGGATTTGCTGGCCGAGCGGATGGGCCGGCGGGGTGCGGCCTGGGGGGCAGGGGCGGCGGCACTTACTCGAACTGGGCGAGGAAGGCGGCGAGGCTGGCCTGGAAGCGGTCGATCTCGGCGAGGATCTGCGCCAGCAGGGCCGGGTCGTAATGCTGGTCCTGCGCCTGGTATTCCAGTTGCCGCAGCAGTTCCGCCAGCGGCGTGGCGCCGAAGGTCGCGGCCAGGCTCTTCAGCGTGTGCGCCTTGCGGTTGAGGTTTTCCCAGTCCTGGCTGGCGGCGGTGTCGATCAGAATCTGCCGGTCCCTGGGCAGTTCGGTGAGGAAGGATTCGCCGATGATGCTGAAGATTTCCTGGTCGCCGGCGGCGATGCCGGCGCCGTAGTCGAAATCCAGCGCGGCTGGGGCGGCAGCGACCGGGCTTGGCGTCGCCGGGTCGGCGGGGGAGGGCGCTGCGGCGGGAGCGCTGTTTTTCAGGTGATCAAACACGTCGAGCAACTCCAGCTTGTTGAGGGGCTTGGTCAGGTAACCATTGACGCCGGCTTCCAGACCCCGTTTGCGTTCTTCGAGCAGCGCGGCGGCGGTCAGCGCGTAGATCGGGATGTCCCGTTGGTTGATGCCTTCGCCTTCGCCGTCACGGATGCGGCGGGTGGCTTCGAGGCCGCCCATCACCTGCACATGCCGGTCC
>JBEBBF010000049.1:0-4256 GCA_041158545.1 Pseudomonadota bacterium
CAATAGCGTGACCTCGTCCTGATAACCAAAGACGCTGTCGCTGCCTTCGGCAAAACGCCGTGGCGCCGGCCACAGCAACTCGCCGCCGCGGGCGCCCGCTGGCAGCGTCCAGCTGATGCGCGTCGCCATCCCGGAATCCCCCGGATTGCGCCAGTAGGTGTGCCAGCCCGGCGCGATCTGCTGCCGGACGCCGAGCAGAATCTCCGTCCCCGGCCGGGCCGCGGCCACCGAAGCAAGCAATTCGGTCGCCACTTCCGGCGTCGACATCCGCAGCGGCGGCCCGCTTGCCGTTTCGGCCTGCAGCGGCGACAGCACGGCAAAGCCTGCCAGCCCCAGCCCGAGCAGCCCCAGCCTGATTTTCAGTCCGTCCATGCTGTTTTCCCCTTGTTCGCGCTCGCCGCCCTGCCGGTGGACTGGCCCACGGCGACTTTCGTTCGCGGCGGCCGGCCCGGATTTCCCGGTTTGATCGGCGATAATCCGCCCCATGCCCGCCCCCGCCACGCCTTCCTCCCCCGCGTCGATCCAGCGCATCGCCAAAGTCCGCCGCGACTACAACCTCTGGGTCGCCAATGAAACGCTGGAGGATTATGCGCTGCGCTTCACGCCGCGCAGCTTTCGCAAATGGTCGGAAATGCGGGTGGCCAACACCGCCTTCGGCGCCGCCTCCTTCCTGGTGCTGGAAGCGGTGGGCGCGACGATGCTGGTGCAGGCCGGCTTCCTCAACGCCTTCTGGGCGATCCTCGCCACCGGGCTGATCATCTTCCTGCTCGGTTTGCCGGTCAGCATCGCCGCCGCCCGCCATGGGCTGGACATGGACCTGCTGACCCGCGGCGCCGGCTTTGGCTACATCGGCTCGACGCTGACCTCGCTGATCTACGCCAGCTTCACCTTTATCTTCTTCGCGCTGGAAGCGGCGATCATGGCCTACGCGCTGGAGCTGGCTTTCCACATCCCGCCGGCCTGGGGCTACCTGATCTGCGCGCTGGTGGTGATTCCGCTGGTGACCCACGGGGTCACGGCGATCAGCCGGCTGCAAGCCTGGACCCAGCCGCTGTGGCTGTTCCTGCTGGTGCTGCCCTACGCCTTCCTGTTCCTGGAAGAACCACGGGCGCTGGCCGGGCTGTGGCAGTACGGCGGCGAGGCCGGCGGTAGCGGCGAATTCAACCCCCACCTCTTCGGCGCCGCGCTGACCGTGGGCATCGCGCTGGTCACGCAGATGGCCGAGCAGGTCGATTACCTGCGCTTCATGCCGGAGCAGACCCCGGACAAGCGCCGCCGCTGGTGGCTGGCGGTTATCGTCGGCGGGCCGGGCTGGGTGCTGCCCGGCGTGCTGAAGATGCTGGGCGGCGCGCTGCTGGCCTGGCTGGTGCTGCGCAACGGCAGCCCGGCGGACAAGGCGGTGGATCCCAATCAGATGTACCTGATCGGTTTTTCCCATGTGTTCAGCAACACCACGCTGGCCATCGCCGCGACCACGGTCTTCGTCATCGTTTCCCAGCTGAAGATCAACGTCACCAACGCCTACGCCGGCTCGCTGGCCTGGTCCAATTTCTTCGCCCGGCTGACCCACAGCCACCCCGGCCGGGTGGTCTGGGTGGTGTTCAACACGCTGATCGCGCTGCTGCTGATGGAGCTGGACGTGTTCCAGGCGCTGGGCCAGGTGCTGGGGCTTTATTCCAACATCGCGATTTCCTGGATGGCGGCGGTGGTCGCCGATCTGGTGATCAACAAGCCGCTGGGGCTTTCCCCCCGCGGGCTGGAGTTCAAGCGCAGCCGGCTCTACGACATCAACCCGGTCGGCGTCGGCGCGATGGCGATTGCCTCGCTGCTGTCGATCTGCACCTTCGTCGGCCTGTTCGGCGCCGGGCTGAAGCCCTACGCCTCCTTCGTCGCGCTGGCCGTCGCCTTTGTCGTCTCGCCGCTGCTGGCGCGGCTGACCGGTGGCCGCTACTACCTCAGCCGCCCGGACGATGCCCCGGCGCTGGCGCCCGACTGCCAGTGCGCGATCTGCCAGCGTCCCTACGAATCCGAGGACATGAGTTTCTGCCCGGCCTACCAGGGGCCGATCTGTTCGCTGTGCTGCTCGCTGGATGCCCGCTGTCACGACCGCTGCAAGCCGGACGCCAACCTCGCCGCCCAGTGGCAGGCGGTGCTACGCCGGCTGCTGCCCAGAGCAGTCCAGCCCTACATCGACACCGGACTCGGGCATTTCCTGCTGCTGATGGCCGGGATCGTCCCCATCCTCGCGCTGGTGCTGGGGGTGATCTACACCCACGAACTGCTGGCCCTGGGCAGCCCGGAACCCTGGCTGGTCGCCCGGCTGCAGGACAGTTTCGTCAAATCCTTTGCGGCGCTGCTGCTGCTCGCCGGGATCATCGCCTGGTGGATGGCACTGACCCAGGAAAGCCGCCGGGTCGCGCAGGAGGAATCCAACCGCCAGACCCAGCTTTTGTTGCGGGAAATCGAATCGCATCGCCGCACCGACGCGGCGCTGCAGCAGGCCAAGCAGGTGGCGGAACAGGCCAACCAGGCCAAGAGCCGCTACATCACCGCGATCAGCCATGAGCTGCGGACGCCGCTGAACAGCATCCTCGGCTACGCGCAGATTCTCGCCGCCGACGAGGGCATTCCGCCGCAGCGCCGCCAGGCGGTCAGCGTGATCCGCCGCTCCGGCGACCACCTGCTGTCGGTGATCGAAGGCACGCTGGACATCGCCCGGATTGAGGGCGGCAAGCTGACGCTGGACGTCAAGGCCATGGATTTCACCGAGTTGATGCAGCAGCTGGTCGGGATGTTCGAGCTGCAGGCGCGCAACAAGGGGCTGGAATTCGACTACCAGCCGGTCGGGACGCTGCCGGCGGTGGTCCGCGCCGACGAAAAGCGGCTGCGGCAGATTCTGATCAACGTGCTCGGCAACGCGGTCAAATTCACCGGCCGCGGCCGGGTCGGGCTGGGCGTCGAGTTCCGCCGCGACATGGCGACCTTCGAGGTCAGCGACACCGGCCCCGGCATCAGCCCGGAAGACCTGGAGCGCATCTTCGAACCCTTTGCCCGCGGCAGCTCGGCCCAGGCCGGCGGCAGCGGCGTCGGCCTGACCATCGCCCGGATGCTGACCGACCTGATGGGCGGCGAAATGCAGGTATCGAGCACCCTGGGCGCCGGCAGCCTGTTCCGGATCCGCCTCTTTCTGCCGCAGCTGCATTCGACCCAGGCGGCGCGGGAGCTGCCGCGGCTGCGCCATACCGGCTACCTCGGGCCGCGGCGGCGCATTCTGGTCGTCGATAACGAAAAGGACGACCGGGAGCTGCTGCAGAACGTGCTGGCGCCGCTGGGCTTCATCGTCGAGCAGGCCGAAAGCGGCTACGAATGCCTGGCCATCGCCCCGCGTTTCGCGCCGCACCTGATCTTTGTCGACCTCGGCATGCCGGGCATCGACGGCTGGGAAACCCTGCGCCGGCTGCGCCAGCAGGGCAACCCGGATTGCCGGCTGGCGATCCTCTCGGCCAACGCCTTCGACAAGAACCTGGACAACGATGTCGGGATCACGCCGGAGGATTTCATCGTCAAGCCGTTCAAGCTCGCCGACCTGCTCGACTGGCTGGGCCGCAAGCTGGAGCTGGAATGGCAGAGCGCGCCGCAGCCCGGCCCCGCAGCCAGCGGCCCGACGGAGCCGCCGCCGCTGATCCCGCCGGCCGCGCTGGAACTCGACCGGCTGGAAGAAGTGATCAACCTCGGCTACCTGCGCGGCATCCTGCAGCAGCTGGGGAACATCGAAAAACTCTCGCCCCGCCACGGCGAATTCGTCCGCGTCCTCACCAGCCTGGCCCGCCAGTTCCAGTTTGACGCGATGAAGGAAATCATCAGGAAAAGCCGGCATGACGAACCCCGCTGAACCCCGCCCCGCCGCCATGGAACGCACCCTCGCCAACCTCGTGCTGATCGTCGATGACGTGCCGGAAAACCTCTCGCTGCTGCACGACGCGCTGGACGAGGCCGGCTACACCGTGCTGGTCGCCACCTACGGCGAAGCCGCGCTGCAGCGCGCCCGCCAGACCCTGCCCGACATCATCCTGCTCGACGCGCTGATGCCGGGCATGGACGGCTTCGAGGTCGCCCGCCGGCTGAAGGCGGACTTCAGCACCCAGCACATCCCCATCGTCTTCATGACCGGGCTGACCGAAACCGAGCATGTCGTCGCCGCCTTCGCCGCCGGCGGCGCCGACTACGTCACCAAGCCGATCCGCCCGGCGGAAGTC
>JBEBBF010000050.1:0-3550 GCA_041158545.1 Pseudomonadota bacterium
CGCGCTCGCCCTCGGCAGTCCACCCAAGATCCCGCAATTCCGCCAGCCGCTCCGCATTCGGACCACCAGCCGGCGGGGAACGCTGTGGGACTTGTCCTTGCCCGGTTCCCTCGCCGGCCGGCGCGATTGGATTCAATCCGTTCGGCTCTGCGTCCGGTCCCGCCTCTGCGGTGCCTTCCGCCTCGTTCTTTCGAATCTGTGCAACCGCGTCCAGGTGCGTCAGGCCCGCGCGCCGAAGCTCGCGGTATTCCTGCGTCTGCTGGATCTCTTCGGCCGGCGCCTGCTCGAAGCGCAGCGGCTTCCCGGCCCGCGCATCCCGCAGCGCCGCGGCGCCCTGCTCCGCCTCGCTCGCGGGTTTCCCGAAAAGGTCCTCGGCCGTGGCAGGGAACTCGATCCCCACCGGCTCCCCGCTGTCCACAAGATCGCCCTGCGCCGCGCGCACCGCGTCCGCATCCGCCATCCCGGCCCGCCGATACTCCATGTAGTTCGGGCTCTGCCGCGCCTCTTCCTCGCTCGGCACCGGCTTCAGCCCCATGGCCTCCGGGTCGAGCCCGCCAAAGTCCTTCAGCGTCCGCGTCGGCTTCGGTGCCTTCTGCGGCTTCTCTGCCTTCTGCTCCGGCATTCGTGTAGATTCGCGTCCATTCGTGGTTGCGATCTGCACGTCCCGACCGGATGCGCGGTCCTTCTCCGCCGCCGCGGCCTGCTCGCGCTCATACTGCGCTGCCGCCATCGTGCCGCCGCCCGGCGAGGTGCCGATCCGTCCGAACGTGGCCTTGCCCTCGGCGTCCACGGCCGCAACGTTCGCATCCAGTTCCTCGGCGGCATCCAGCATGGCCGCGGCCAGGTCGGATTGCTCGCCCTGTTGCCACGCCACATGCTCGCGCATCGCGTCGAACGCGCCGGCCATCTGCTCCGGCGTTTTCGCGGTCTGCATCCGGTCGATCAGGTACGCGGGAAAGCCCCGTTCCTGCATGATGGCCGCGGCCTGGTCGCGCTTCTGCCGTTGCTCCTGCAACCGGCCGCGCTCGTCCCGCTTAAAATCCAGCACCTTCTGTCGGTTCCGGTTGTTCTGCGCGGCCCCGGCCACGCCCATGGCCTGCATCGGCAGGAACGAAAGCGCCATCTGCGGCGTGTTCGCCACGGTGTCTAGCACCTGCTGCACGGCATTGTCGAACCCGGCGCCATCGCCCTGCGTGCCGGCTCCGCCCTGAAGCGCGCTCGTGTAGTATTCCTCGGCGATTTCCCCCACCATGCCGTTCCAGCCGGTCTTTTCGAGGAACCGCCGCGCATCCTTCAGCGTCCGGGCCGTGCCGCTCGCCATCCACTGCTTCAGGATCTCGACCTTGGCCGCGTTCCGGCCCATCTTCTGCATGGCCGGCTCGATCAGGCTCTTGCCCGCCAGTTCGCCCATGTTCTCGAAGGTGTTGTTCAGCGCCGCCTTGCCCAGCGCATCGAGGAACCCATCCCCCGGATTCTCCGCCTGCATGACCGCGCGAAAGTCCTCGCCGTCCCGCTGCATGTCGATGCCCGGCAGCATCCGGCGCAAGGTTTCCTCGCCCAGCCCGGCGGGGTCCATCGCCATACGCGCGGCACCCTCGCCCATGTCCAGCAAGGTGCGCTCTGCCACCTTCGCGGGAATGCGCGTGGCCGCGGTCTTCTCCAGCGACTTCACCACCGTCTGCAATCCGGCCTTCTCGATCGCGGCCGTCAGCGTCTTCTTCGTGGCCGCTCGCGCCGCCCCGCCCAGGCCCCCCGTGGCCACGAACTCCGCGGCATAGGGGAAAGACTTGTACGCCATGTCCAGCGCGCCGCCGGCAAAGGTCTTGTCCGCCTTCAGTTCCGCCGTGAAAAGCCGCATCCGGTCCTGTTCGCCCTGCGTCAGTTCCGAACCGGCTTCCGCCTTCTTCGCGATCGCGTTCAGTTCCGCCATCTTCGCGAGCCCGGTCGGCGAGAAGGGAACATAGTCCCCCACGTTGTTCGCCACCTGCTGCGCCACATAGCCGGAGTTGAGGGGTTGCCCGGTGTTCACCTGATAGCTGGCATAGTCCGCCAGCCGCTTCAGATAGGCATCCGCCACCTTGCCCGACAGGTCGCGGGCCTTCTCGCGGGGAATCCGGAACCGGTCCGGAATCGGCGTGCCGTCGCGTTTGCTGGCCTGCTCCAACTCGAAATAGCCGCGGGCCGTGCCGGCAGCCTGCGCCAGCGCGTCATAGAACTCGTTCTTGTCCACGCCGGCCAGTTGGAAGGTCTGCGGGTCGTCCCGCTGCGGAATCAGCACGCTCGGGTCTTCCCCGCGGGCCTGCATGTCGCGGCGTATCGCGCTGGCCTCTCTGCGCTGCTCCTCTGGCACGGCCTGCGTGTAGGGCTTTTGAGGTGCCACCGTGTCCACGATCGACGGCAGGGAAAGGCCCATGCCGGACCCGGCCAGCGGATTCGGCCGCGGCCCCACCGCTTCCACCGGCGCCGCCGGCGGGGTCAGCCCCGTGGGCGCGGTGATTGCGGACTGCTGTACGCCGGCCGGATCGCCGAAGGCCTCGGCGGGCAGTGCGTCGAAAGCGGATTTCGGCGGCGCGGTGGTGGCGGGGGCCGGTGATTCCCCGAACGCATCGGCCGGCAGTTCGTCGAAGATGGACATTGATCCGTCACTCCACCAGCACCAGGCCCTTTTCCTGCGCCATCTTCAGATATTCCGCCTTGATGGCGCGGACCTCGCCCGTTTTCGGGTCGCGAACCTTCACCATCGCGCCGGGCGCGGCCTGCTGTTTCGCGGCACCCTGCCCGCCAGTCGCGCCTTGTCCAGCCTTTTCGCCGGCCGGGGCAGCCGCCGGGGCCTTGCGCTTGGCCGCGGCTTCCCGCGCCTGGCGCTCCGCCTTCACTTCGGTCAACCGCGCCTTCGCGCGCACCGTGGGCGCGTTGTTGTCGCCCCAATCGTCCGCCGCCAGCGTGTCGAACTCGGCTTTCGCCTTGTCCTCTTCGGCCAGAAGCGCGTCGTCGATCGCGAGCCCGCGGGCCTGCGGATCGCGCGAAACCTTCTTGCCCTCGCGCAGCGCGGCGTTCTCCTGGTCCAGTTCCGCCAGCCGCACCTTCGCCTCGGCCACTTGACCGGCCGGCAACAGCCCGCCGGCAATCTCCTTGCGCAGCTTTTCGGCCTCGTCCTGGTTGGCCTTGAAGATGGTTTCCGTGTCCAGTCCGCCGGCCTGCTTGCCGTTGATCCGCTGGCGCAGCGCGTCGGCCTGCTCGTTGGTCACTTCGAAACTCTTCCCGTTCTCGCGGGTCATCTTCACGCCGGTGCTCGTGGGCTCCACGGCCGTCAGCATGAACCCGGGCGGGGCGATGAGGTTATAGAACTCCATCGCCTGCGGATCTCCCGCCTTGGCGCGCTCCATGGTTTCGAGCATGGCGCCGGTTTCCTCTTTGGCGAAGCTGGCCAGCGCCGCCTTGCGCTTCGCGCCGGCCTGCTCGCTGCGGTCCATCGCCGCCTGATACTGCTCGGCGTAGTTGCTGGATGCCGCCATGGCGCGCTCCACGAGATCCTGACGCCCATACTTCG
>JBEBBF010000051.1:0-8492 GCA_041158545.1 Pseudomonadota bacterium
ACCGGCTGGAAGGGTTACATCAACGACCCCTACATGGATGACAGCTTCCGCATTGAGGAGGGCATCCAGAAAGGCCGCGACTTCCTGCTCAAGGTCAATGAACTCGGCCTGCCCGCCGCCACCGAAGCACTGGATCCGATCTCCCCGCAATACCTGGGTGACCTGATCGCCTGGACTGCCATCGGCGCACGTACTTCCGAATCGCAGACCCACCGCGAAATGTCCTCCGGCCTGTCCACCCCGGTCGGCTTCAAGAACGGCACCAGCGGCGACCTGACCGTCGCGGTCAACGCCATCCTCTCCGCGTCCCGCCCCCACTCCTTCCTCGGCATCAACGGCCAGGGCCGGGTGGCCATCGTCCGCACCGCCGGCAACAACCACGGCCACATCGTGCTGCGCGGCGGCGACGGCAAGCCGAACTACGACACCGTTTCGGTGACGCTGACCGAACAGGCGCTGACCAAGGCCAAGCTGCCGGCCAACATCGTCATCGACTGCTCCCACGCCAACAGCAGCAAGAAGCCGGAACTGCAACCCCTGGTGATGAACGACGTGGTCAGCCAGATCCGCTCCGGCAACAAGTCCCTGGTCGGCGTGATGATCGAATCCCACCTGGAAGCCGGCAACCAGCCGATTCCGGAAGACCTCGGCAAGCTGAAATACGGCTGCTCGGTCACCGACGCCTGCGTCGACTGGGACGCCACCGAAACCATGCTTCGCGACGCCGCGACGCTGCTGCGCGACCTGCTGCCGGAGCGACTGGGCAGCTGAACATGAATCTGATCCTCCAGGGCGCCGCTGTCCCGACCTTCCTGCTGGAACGCATCACCGCTGCCACCGGCGCCCACCGCGTCGAACCCGGGCCGCCGCGGGTCGTGATGTTCCGCGGCGCCGCCCGCAGCCCGGAATTCAACGCGCTGATCCCGCTGATCGAAGCGGAAAAGCTCGACTGGGCCTTCATGCCCGCCGGTCGCCGCCTCAGCGACTACGGCCTGATCGCCTTCGACATGGATTCGACGCTGATCACCATCGAATGCATCGACGAACTGGCGGATTTCGCCGGCAAGAAGGCTGAAGTCTCCGCCGTCACCGAATCGGCGATGCGCGGCGAAATCGACTACCAGGAAAGCCTGCGCCGGCGGCTGGCGCTGCTGGCCGGGCTGGACGCCCGGGTGCTGGCGCGGGTCTATGGCGAACGGCTGCTGCTGTCCCCCGGCGCCCGCGAGCTGCTCGAAGCCGCCCAGGCGGCCGGGCTGCGCACGGCCATCCTCTCCGGCGGCTTCACCTATTTCACCGAGCGGCTGCGGATCGAACTCGGCTTCGACTTCGCCACGTCCAACGAGCTGGAAATCAGCGGCGGCAAGCTGACCGGCCGGGTCGTCGGCGAGATCGTCGACGCCCCGACCAAGGCCGCCCACCTGTTGCGGCTGACCCGGCAACTCGGGCTGAAGCGCGAACAGGTGATCGCCTGCGGCGACGGCGCCAACGACCTGCTGATGATGGGCGAATCCGGCCTGTCCGTCGCCTACCGCGCCAAGCCGGCCACCCGGGCCAAGGCAGATGTCGCGATCAACTTCGGCGGGCTGGACGCGCTCCTGAAGCTGTTCGACTGAGCCGCGGCCATGCGCCTGCTGCACACCTCCGACTGGCACCTCGGTCAAAGCTTCCACGAGCACGACCGCCAGGCGGAACACCAGGCCTTTCTCGACGGGCTGCTGCACTGCCTGGCGCAGGAACAGCCCGACGCGCTGCTGATCGCCGGCGACCTCTACGACAGCAGCAACCCGCCGGCCAGCGCCCAGCACCAGTTCCACCGCTTCCTGATCGCCGCCCGTGCCGCGCTGCCGCGGCTACGGATCGTGCTGATCGCCGGCAACCACGACGCCCCCGGTCGCCTCGACGCGATGGCGCCCCTGCTGCAACTGCTCGACGCCACGGTGATCGGCCAGGTGCCGCGGCAGCCCGACCAAAGCCCGGACCTCGACCGGATGCTGCTGCCGCTGCCCGGCCCGGACGGGGCGATTGCCGCCTGGTGCCTGGCCTTGCCCTTCCTGCGGCCGGCGGATGTACCCCGCTGCCCGGACGCTGCGGACCCCTACCAGGCCGGCATCGTCGCGCTGTATCGCCAGCTGCAGGAACGGGCGCTGGCCCGCCGCCAGCCCGGCCAGGCGCTGATCGCCATGGGCCATTGCCACATGCAGCACGGCGAAGTCTCACAGGATTCGGAACGGCCGCTGGTGATCGGCGGCGCCGAAGCCCTGCCGGCCAGCCTGTTCGGCCCGGAACTCGCCTACGTTGCCCTCGGCCACCTGCACCGGGCGCAGCAGGTCGGCGGCCAGAGCCGGCTGCGCTACAGCGGCAGCCCGCTGCCCCTGTCCTTTGCCGAAATCGATTACCCGCACCAGCTGCTGCGGATCGACCTCGACGGCGAACAGCTGCGCGAAGTCCGCAGCCTGCCGGTCGCCCGGCCGGTGCCCCTGCTGCGGGTGCCGTCCCGGCCGGCGCCGCTTCCGCAAGTCGAAGCCGAACTGGCGGCGCTGCAACTGCCGGAAGACGGCCCGCCGCCCTATCTGGAAGTCCGGGTCCGCCTCGACGCTCCTGAACCCGACCTGCGCCGCCGCATCGAAACCGCGCTGGGCGACCGGCGCGTCCGGCTGGCGCGGATCGAAGTCAGTCGCAGCGCCAGAAGCGAAGACCTGGAACTGCCCGGCTACAGCCTGGACGAACTGGCGCGGCTGGCGCCGGAACAGGTGTTCGCCCGGCTGTGCCAGGAAAAGATCGGCCCGGACACCCCGGAACGGCCCGGCCTGGTCGCCGAACTGGAACAGGCCTTCCGCGAACTCGGGCAGGCGGAATCCCCATGAAGATCCTCGCGCTGCGCGGTCGCCACCTCGCCTCGCTGGCCGGGGAATTCGAGCTGGATTTCCAGAAGCCGCCGCTGGCCGACACCGGCCTGTTCGCGATCTGCGGCCCCACTGGCGCCGGCAAGAGCACGCTGCTCGACGCGCTGTGCCTCGCGCTCTACGACAACACGCCCCGGCTGAAGGCCGCCGACGGCCGCGGCATCGAACTGCCCGACGTCGGTAGCGAAACGACCCTGCCCAACGACCGCCGCAACATCCTGCGCCGCGGCGCCAGCGAGGGCTACGCCGAAGTCGATTTCCTCGGCAACGACGGCGAGCGTTACCGCGCCCGCTGGTCGGTGCGCCGCTCGCGCAACAAGGCCGGTGGCAAGCTGCAGCCGGCGGAAATGAGCCTGTTGCGGCTGCCCGACGGACAGCCGGTCGGCAGCCACCTGAAAACCGAGGTGCTGCAGGCGATCAGCGCCCGGATCGGCCTCAATTTCGAGCAATTCACCCGCGCCGTGCTGCTGGCGCAAAACGAATTCTTCACCTTCCTCAAAGCCGGCGAGGACGAACGGGCGGCGCTGCTGCAGACGCTGACAGGCACCGAACGCTTCGAGCAGTACTCGCGCCGCGCCTACGTGCGACACAAGACCGAGCAGGAACAGCTGCAACAACTCCGGCAGCGGCTGGCGGAACAGCCGCCGCTGGACGCCGCCGCCCGCAGCGCGCTGGAACAGCAATGCCAGCAGGACCAGGTCGCCCGCGCCGCCGCCGACGCCGAACTCGCCGCCCGAGTGCAGCAAAAGGACTGGTTGCAACGCCGGCAACAGCTCGCAACGCAACTCGCCGCGGCCGAACAAACCCGGCAGCAGGCGGAGCAGGCCCAGCAGGACGCCGCGCCCCGCCGCGCCGCGCTCGCCCGCCATGAAGCGGTGCGCCCGGCACGGCCGCTGCTCGCCGCCTGCACCCGGCTGGCCGCCGAAGCAAGGCTCAACGCCGAGCAACGCGCCCAGCTCACGCAGGAACTGGAGGTCGCCACGCAGCGCAGCGCGGCCGCCTGCCAGCAACAGCAGCACACCCGCAGCGCATTGGCCGCCGCTGAAGCCGCATTGCAGGAATTGGCGCCGCGGCTGGCCAGCGCCCGGCGGCTGGAAGAAAGCCTGCGGGCGCTGCAAAACAATCGCCAACAGGTGCAAGCCCAGGCCGCAGCCAGCGCCCAGGAACTCGCCGCCGCCGAAAAAGCCCAGGGCGATGAGCAGGCGGCGCAACACGGCGCCCGCACCCAGCAGGCGCAACTCGCCGCCGAACACGCCGCCCAGGCCGGGCTGGCGCCGCTCAGCCAGGGCTGGCTGCGTTGGGAAACCCTGCTGCACAGCGCCAGCACCGAGGCAGAAGCCAGCCGCAAGCTCGCCGAGCGGCTGGCCAGCAACCAGCGCCAGATCACCAAGCAGCAAGCCGCGCAACAACAGGCGGAACAGGCCCACACCCGCGAATTTGCGGCACTCGCCAGCGCCGACGCCCAGGTCATCGCCGCCGAAGCAGCTTGCCGCCACCACGACCCGGCCGCCCTCGCCCGGCAGCGGGAATCCCGCGAACAGCGGACGGCGCTGCTGCAACGCGCCCGGCCGCTGTGGCAGCACCACCAGCAACATCAAGCCAGCCTGACCCGGTTGCAGCAGCAACAGCAGGCCGGACAGCAACAACAGCTGCAGCTGGACGGGCAGATCGCCACAGCGACGCTGGCCCTGCCGCCGCTGCTGGCCGCCGCCGCCCAGGCGGAAAAAGCCTGGCAAGCGGCCCGCCAGGCCAATGACGACGCCGTCAAGACCTGGCGCGCCGGCCTCGAAACGGGTAGCCCCTGCCCGGTCTGCGGCAGTACCGACCACCCCTACGCCGGCGAGGAAAGCGGGCTGCGCCAGCTGTTGCAGCAACTCGCCGCCCAGCTGGCGCACGCCAGGGACGCCGCCCGCCAGCAGCAGGGGCAACTGGAGCGCCAGCAGGGCGAAGCCAGCGCCCTCGCCCGGCAACTGGAGAATCTTGGCCGCGAACTGGCGACCCAGCAGGCGGAACTGAGCCGCAGCCACGCCGCCTGGGACGCCGCCCGCATCGACCTGGCCCGCAGCCTTGACCACTGCCCGGCAGCGGACGCCGCCGCCCCGGACTGGGAAGCCTGGTTCAACGCCCAGCACGAAGGACTTGAAGGCGAACGCCAGCAGCACAGCGCCGCAGAACAGGCCTGGCAGCAGGCCAGCGCCCAGCTGGAACAGGCGCGGCAGCAACGGGAACAAGGCCGGCAGCGGGAAAATCTGGCCCGCCAGAGCCAGGAACAGCAGCGCCAGCGCAGCCAGGAACTGCAGCAACACCAGGCCGCGCAGGCGGAACAGCAGCAGCAATGCGGCGAACGGCTGGCGCAGCACCTGAACGAACTCGACGCCGCCAGCCTTGGCGCCGACTGGCGCCCGCGCTGGCAGGCCGACCCCGCCGCTTTCTTCGCCACTTGCCGGCAGCAGGTCAGCGCCTACCAGGCGCGGGAAATCCAGCTTGCGCAGGGACAGCGGGACATCGAACAACGGGCGATCCGGCTGGAAGCGCAGCAGAGCAGCCTGGAAACGCTACGCCGCCGCGCCCGCAGCGAGGGCGACAGCCTCAGCCAGCTGGGCGAGGCGATTCAGGTGCAGACCCAGGCCCGCGCCGCGGTATTCGCCGACTTTTCATCCGCCGTGCTCGGCCCGCTGCCGGACAACGGCGATTGCGACGCGCTGCAAGGCGGGCTGGACGCCCGTCTGCAAGCGCTACGCCAACAGCAGGACACCGCCACTACGACGCTGGCCGCCGCCGAAAAGGCGCTGGTCGAGCAGCAGAGCCGGCAAACCGAACGCCAGCGTCAGGCCGACCGCCTCGCCAGCGAGCAGGCCACCGCTGCGCAGCAGCTGCAGGACTGGCTGGCCCGGCAGGCCGCCGCCGGGCTGGCGCTGGATCAGGAACAGCTGACGCAACTGCTGGCGGTGGAAGAAAGCGGCTTGCAGCGGGAAAGTCAGGCGCTGCAGCAACTGGAACAGCAACTGGCGGCAGCCACCGGCGCCTGCCGGCCGCTGCGGGAGCAGTCGCAGACGCTGCTGGCGCACTGCCCGGCCGGGCTGGACCCGCACGCGGAAGCGCAAGCTCAGGCCGCCGTGGTCGAGCAGGCGGTCACCGCCGCCCACGCCCTTTGCGCCGAGCGGGCGCAACAGCAGCAGGAACGGGAACTGGCGCTGCGCCGCGACGACGACTGCCGCCGCCGCGCCGCCGATCTGCTGGACAGCCTGGCCGCCCAGGAAAAGCGGGCGAGCCTGTGGGCGAAGATGAACGAACTGATCGGCGCCGCCGACGGCAAGAAATTCCGCAATTACGCGCAGCAGCTGAGCCTGGACATCCTGCTGGCCTACGCCAACACCCATCTCCGCGACCTGGCCCGCCGCTACCGGCTGCAGCGGGTGCCCGGCAGTCTGGCGCTGATGGTGGTGGATAGGGATATGGGCGAAGAGCAGCGCTCGGTGCACTCCCTGTCCGGCGGCGAAGCCTTCCTGGTTTCGCTGGCGCTGGCGCTGGGCCTGGCGGCGCTGTCCTCGCAAAAGGTCAGGGTCGAATCCCTGTTCATCGACGAAGGCTTCGGCAGCCTGGACGCCGACACCCTGCGGGTGGCGATGGACGCGCTGGACAAATTGCAGGCCAGCGGCCGCAAGGTCGGGGTGATTTCCCATGTCCAGGAAATGACCGAACGCATCCCGACCCGAATCCGCCTCCACCGCCAGCCCGGCGGGCATAGCCGGCTGGAAGTGGAGGGCTGAGCTTCCCCGGCGGGAAGCCGGCGCTCAGTCGTCGCCGGCAAACAGCCCGCCCAGCGCAACCCCGCCGAGCAGCGAACCTTCGTCCTTGGATTTGCCGCCCGCGGCGCGGGACGACATCACGATCCGGTCCGCCAGCCGGGACAGCGGCAGCGACTGCAGCCAGACCTTGCCCGGCCCGCTCAGCACCGCGTTGAACAGGCCTTCACCACCGAACAGCGCGGTCTTGATCTTGCCGACGTACTGGATGTCGAAATCGACCGAAGGCTGGAAGGCGACGACACACGCGGTATCGACCCGCAGCGTCTCGCCGTGGCGCAGCTGCTTTTCCACCAGCGTGCCGCCGGCGTGGATGAAAGCCAGACCATCCCCCTCCAGCTTCTGCATCACGAAACCTTCGCCACCAAACAGGCCGACGCCCAGCTTCTTCTGGAAGGCGATCCCGATCGCCACGCCCTTGGCAGCGCAGAGGAAGGAATCCTTCTGGCAGATCAGCATCCCGCCCAGTTGATCCAGATGCATCGGCACGATGCGGCCAGGGTAAGGCGCGGCAAAGGCCACCCGCCGCTTGCCGCTGCCCTCGTTATGGAAGATCGTCGTGAACATCGATTCGCCGGTCAGCAACCGCTTGCCCGCCCCCAGCAACTTGCCGAACAAGCCGCCTTGTTGCGCCGAGCCGTCGCCGAAGATCGTGTCCATCTGGATGCCGTCCTCCATGAACATCATCCCCCCCGCCTCCCCCACCGCCGCTTCGCCAGGGTCCAGCTCGACTTCGACGTACTGCATGTCATTGCCGAAGATCTCGTAATCCACCACATCCATCGCCATGCGCCTCTCCTCATTCAAGCACCCGCCGGGTGCGTTTGATCAACAGGCCGGATGGTACAGGATGCGGGAATGGGGCTTGGTGAGGAAGGCGGAGTATGTTAATGAAGTTTCAGCGTACAAGATGCGTAACAATTGAATTGTTGGTGACCACGATAATGACAATCCCGTTAGCGAGTTGTCGCTCCAACATAAGTAAAGGGAGGAAAAATGATTTCGCGAGAGCTAGGCATGCAGGATGACAAAGCCAAGCGGCATCGTTTTGAACTTCAGCCATGGTGGGCGTTAGCGGCTCTTGCCTGGCTGCTGGTAACTAGCCTATTGGCCTGGCAACAATCCCCACGCCCCAATCCCCTTCAGGCCGCAAACGAACGCAGCATAGTCAATACGCTGCTTTACCCCATTGAAGTAAATGCCACTAGCCGCCTACCCTCGATGCCAGGCGCTTTGTACGGCTTACATATGCACGCAGACGGTAAGCGGGGCTGGGCGGTGGGCGCAGGGGGAACGATACTGTCCAGCACGGACGGCGGGCGTAGTTGGTTGGCTCAAGCCAGTGGCACCCAGGCTGACCTCAGTTCGGTCTCGTTCCTGGCTGATGGCCAGCGGGGCTGGGCGGTGGGCGTTGGTGGCACGATACTGACCAGCACGGACGGCGGGCGGAGTTGGGTGGCTCAAGCCAGTGGCACCCAGGCTGATCTCTGGTCGGTCTCGTTTCTGTCGGATGGCCTGCGGGGCTGGGCGGTGGGCGTTGGAGGCACGATACTGTCCAGCACGGACGGCGGGCGGAGTTGGGTGGCTCAAGCCAGTGGCACCCTGGCTGATCTCTTGTCGGTCTCGTTTCTGTCGGATGGCCTGCGGGGCTGGGCGGTGGGCGGTGGAGGCAGGATACTGTCCAGCACGGACGGCGGGCGGAGTTGGGTGGCTCAAGCCAGTGGCACCCTGGCTGGTCTCTGGTCGGTCTCGTTTCTGTCGGATGGCCTGCGGGGCTGGGCGG
>JBEBBF010000052.1:0-3583 GCA_041158545.1 Pseudomonadota bacterium
GAACACGGCGGCTTCTTCCGCCGGCTGGACGAGGGCACCTGGATCGGCCACGTCCTCGAACATGTCTGCCTCGAACTGATGACGCTGGCCGGGCTGCCCGATGGTTTTGGCCGCACCCGCGAGACCACCACCCGCGGCGTGTACAAGATGGTGATCAGCAACTGGCAGGACGACATCACCCGCCAGACCCTGAGCGACGGCATCGCGCTGGTGCTGGCCGCCGTCCGCGATGAGGCCTTTGACCTGGACGCCACCGTCACCCGGCTGCGCCGGATGGTCGACCGCAAATACCTCGGCCCCTCCACCGCCGCCATCGTCACCGCCGCCGAAGCCCGCGGCATCCCGCATATCCGCCTGCTGGCCGACGGCAACCTGGTCCAGCTGGGCTACGCCGCCGCCTCCCGGCGCATCTGGACCGCCGAAACCGACCAGACCAGCGCCATCGCCGAAACCATTTCCCGGGACAAGGACCTGACCAAGACGCTGATTTCCTCGGTCGGCGTGCCGGTGCCGGAAGGCCGGGAAGTCAGCGACGCCGAAGACGCGGTCGCCGCTGCCGACGAAATCGGCTACCCGGTGGTGATCAAGCCCACCGACGGCAACCACGGCCGCGGCGTTTTCATCGACCTGGTCAGCCCCGAAGACGTGCGCAAGGCCTACCCGATTGCCGCCGAAGAAGGCTCCGGCGTGCTGGTCGAACGCTCGATTTCCGGCATCGAACACCGGCTGCTGGTGGTCGGGGGCCAACTGGTCGCCGCCAACCGCAGCGAACTGATCACCGTGACCGGCGACGGCGAGCACACGGTTCAGGCGCTGATCGACCTGCAGATCAACATCGATCCCCGCCGTGGCGAAAGCGAGCTGCACCCGCTGTCCCTGATCCGGATCGACACCGCCGCCCGGATCGAGCTGGAACGCCAGCAACTCAGCCCGGACGCCATCCCCGCCGCCGGCCGCAGCGTGCTGATCCAGCGCAACGCCAACCACGCCTTCGACTGCACCGACGAAGTCCATCCCGAAACCGCCGCCACCGCCTCGCTGGCGGCGCGGGTGGTCGGCCTCGACATCGCCGGCATCGACCTCGTCTGCGAAGACATCTCCCGGCCGCTGGCGGACCAGGGCGGCGCCATCGTCGAAGTCAACGCCGGCCCCAGCCTGCTGATGCACATCAAGCCCGGCATCGGCAAGCCGCGCCCGGTCGGCCAGGCCATCGTCAATAACCTGTTTGCCAGCGGCCTGCGCGGCCGGGTGCCGCTGGTCGGCATCTCCGGCAGCCGCGGCAAGACCCCGGTCGCCCGACTGCTGACCCACCTGATCCACCTCTCCGGGCTGCGCGTCGGCACCGCCTGCAGCGACGGCAGCTTCCTCGGCACCCGCCAGGTCCAGCACAGCGACGCCGCCAACTGGGCGGCCGGACGGCAACTGCTGATGAACCGGGCCGTGGAAGCCGCGGTGATCGAAAACGGCGCCCGGGTCATCCTCGGCCAGGGCCTGGCCTACGACCGCTGCTCGGTCGGCGTCGTCACCAACTTCCTGCCCGACGTGGAAGACCTGTCCCGCTGGAACGTCCAGCCCCAGGGCAGCGAGTACTACACCACGCCCCGCGCCATCTTCCGCACCCAGGTGGATGTGGTGCTGCCTGATGGCGTCGCGGTGCTCAACGCCGAAGATGAACTGGTCGCCGGTCTGGCCGAATTGTGCGACGGCGAAGTGATCTACTTTGCCCTAGCCGCGAAGGCGCCGGTCATGGCGGCGCACCTCGGCCGCGGTGGCCGCGGCGTCCATGTCAGCGAAGGCCGCATCACGCTGAGCCAGGGCGAAGATAGCCAGCGGCTGTGCCGCCTGAGCAGCGTGCCCGCCATCGGCAAGTCGAAGGACCCCCAGGTGATCGCCAATGCCATCGCCGCTGTCGCCGCCGGCTGGGCCATGGGGCTTTCCGACAACGTGCTGAAAACAGGCCTCAAGACCTGGGGACTGGACCTGACCGCGCCCGCCCTCCCGCAGACTCCGGCGGCTGAACGCTGATCCCGGCCCCGACAAGGACGAACAACATGGAAGTTTCCCGTATCCGCGCCCTGCGCGGCCCCAACCTGTGGAGCCGCAACACCGCCATCCAGGCCATCGTCAGCTGCGACAACGGCGAATGCGCCATCGAAAAGCTGCCCGGTTTTGAAGCGAGACTGCGCGAACGTTTCCCCGAGCTGGGCGACATGATCCCGGCCAACCACCTCGACACGGTTTCCATCGCCCACGCCCTCGAATTCTGCGCCCTCGGGCTGCAGGCCCAGGCCGGCTGCCCGGTGACCTTCAGCCGCACCACGCCCACCGTCGACAGCGGCGTCTATCAGGTCGTCGTCGAATACACCGAGGAAGACGTCGGCCGGCTGGCGCTGAAACACGCCGAAGCCCTGTGCCGCTCCGCGCTGGACGACACCCCGTTTGACCTGGCCGCGATCCTCCATGAACTGCGGGAGCTGGATGAAGACATCCGCCTCGGCCCCTCCACCGGCGCCATCGTCACCGCCGCCGTCGCCCGCGGCATCCCCTACCGCCGGCTGACCCAGGGCAGCCTGGTCCAGTTCGGCTGGGGCAGCCGGCAGCAGCGCATCCAGGCCGCGGAAACCAGCCTGACCAGCGCCATCGCCGAATCCATCGCCCAGGACAAGGAACTGACCAAGACCCTGCTCGACGCCGCCGGCGTCGCCGTACCCCACGGTCGCCCGGTCAATGACGAAGACGACGCCTGGCTCGCCGCCCAGGAAGTCGGCCTGCCCGTCGTCGTCAAACCCCAGGACGGCAACCAGGGCAAGGGCATTTCGGTGAACCTCGGCAGCGAAGCCCAGGTCCGCCACGCCTACCGGGTCGCCGTCGGCTTCAGCGACGACATCCTCGTCGAAAAATACCTGCCCGGCCACGACTGGCGCCTGCTGGTCATCGGCGACAAGCTGGTTGCCGCCGCCCGCCGCGACCCGCCGCTGGTGGTGGGCGACGGCACCCATACCGTCCGCGAGCTGGTCGAGATCGTCAATACCGACCCCCGCCGTTCCGACGGCCACGCCACCTCGCTGACCAAGATCCGCATCGACGAAATCGCCATCGCCCGGCTGGTCGAACAGGGCTACACCCCGGACTCGATCCCCAGCCTCGGCACCCGGGTCGTGCTGCGCAACAACGCCAACCTCTCCACCGGCGGCAGCGCCACCGACGTCACCGATGACGTCCACCCCGAACTCGCCGCCGCCGCCGTCACCGCCGCCCGCACCGTCGGCCTCGACATCGCCGGCATCGACGTGGTCTGCGACACCATCCTCAAACCCCTGGAAGCCCAGGGCGGCGGCATCGTCGAAGTCAACGCCGCCCCCGGCCTGCGGATGCACCTCGACCCCTCCTACGGCAAGGGCCGCGACGTCGGTCGCGCCATCGTGGACATGATGTTCCCGCCCCGCCCGGACGGAAAACCCGACAACGCCCGCATCCCGGTCGTCGCCATCGCCGGCACCAACGGCAAAACCACCACCAGCCGCCTGATCGGCCGCATCTTCGAAAGCCAGAACCTGCGGGTCGGCATGACCAGCACCGACGG
>JBEBBF010000053.1:0-7213 GCA_041158545.1 Pseudomonadota bacterium
CGGTGCCGTGGCCGCAGAGGAATTTGGTCGCTGAGTGCATCACCAGATCGGCACCCTGGGCGATGGGTTGTTGCAGATAGGGCGTGCTCAGGGTCGCATCGGCCAGCAGCGGCAGCCCGTATTCGTGGGCCAGCGCGGCGACCCGGGGAATGTCCAGCACCGCCAGACCGGGGTTGCCCAGGGTTTCGCCGAAGAACAGCCGGGTTTCCGGGCGAATCGCCGCCCGCCAGGCGTCGAGATCGCGGGGATCGACGAAGGTGGTGGTGATGCCGAAACGGGGCAAGGTGTATTCGAGCAGGTTGTGCGAGCCGCCGTAGAGCGCCCGGCTGGCGACGATGTGGCCGCCGGCGCCCATCAGCGTGGTGATCGCCAGATGCAGCGCCGCTTGGCCGGACGCGGTGGCGATGCCGCCGACCCCGCCTTCCAGCGCCGCGATCCGCTCTTCCAGCACCGCGGTGGTCGGGTTGGAGATGCGGGAATAGACATGCCCGCCCCGCTCCATGTTGAAACGGTCCGCCGCCTGGGCGGCATCGGGAAAGACAAACGAGGTGCTGAGGAAAATCGGCTGCGCCCGGGCGCCGAACTCCCCGTCCGGCACCTGGCCGGCATGCAGGGAAAGGGTATCGAAGCGGTAGGTCATGGCAGAAAAGCCTTCATCAGTGGCAAGCGGCGGCACCATACCGTTCCGTACGTCCGCTGGCAATCCTGGGCGCGCATCCGGCCGGGTTGGCCGCTGCATCCCCATTCCCCCGCCCCGGCCGACTGTTTATCATCCGCGGCGGCGCGACGGCCTCAGGCTTGGTCTGCCGCGGTGTTTCAGTCCGGAACTTCCCTCCTTTTCCCTCCATGCGCTTTCCCGGAGTTGCCATGTCCTCTACCCACCAACAGCCCAAAGTCCTCTGGCTCACTGGCTTGAGCGGCGCCGGGAAATCGACGCTGGCCGAAGCTTTGGCGGCCCGGTTCGCACAGACCGGCGGCCAGCCCTACATCCTGGACGGCGACAAGGTGCGCTTCGGGCTGAACGCCGACCTCGGCTTCAGCGACGCGGACCGCAAGGAAAACCTGCGCCGTGCCGGGCATGTGGCACGGATGCTGGCGGATGCCGGCGTGACGGTGATCGCCGCGTTCATTTCCCCGTTCGAGGCCGACCGGCAAGGGATACGCAGCCTGTTTGCCGCCGGGGAATACCTGGAGGTGTACCTGAGCGCGCCGCTCGCCGTCTGTGAGCAGCGCGACCCCAAGGGCTTGTACAAGCGGGCGCGGGCCGGGCTGATTCCCGAGTTCACCGGGATTGACTCCCCTTACGAGCCGCCGCCGCAGCCGGAACTGGTGCTGGATACCGGCACGCTGGACCTCGCCGCCTGCGTCGAGGCGGTGTGGCAGGCTATGCGCCCAGCGGCAGGCTGACGCTGACGCAGGTGCCCTGCCCCAGCTGACTATCCACCTGGATGCTGCCGCCCATCTGCTGCAGCAGCCGCTGGGTCAGCGCCAGGCCAAGACCGGTGCCGCCGAAGCGGCGGGTCATGCTGCCGTCGCCCTGCTCGAACGGGCGGAACAGCCCGGCCAGATGCTCCGGACTCAAGCCGATACCGGTGTCGCACAATTGCCAGCGCAGGGTACGGCCATCGCTGTTGCATTCGAGGCGTATCTCGCCCTGCTCGGTGAATTTGACTGCGTTGTCCAGCAGTTGCCACAACACCTGACCCAGCCGGCGCGGGTCGCCGCTGGCCTGCTCGGGCAGTTGCTCCAGCCCCTGGACTTCCAGCTTCAGACCGCGGGCTTCGGCCTGGGGCAGGAAGGCGGCGACCGCCTGCTCCACCACCGCCACCGGGGAATAATTTTCGTGCGCAAGCTGCAGCCGCCCGGTTTCCAGCTCGGAAAAATCCAGCACGTCCTCGATCAGGCTGAGCAGCTTGCGTCCGGATTCGTGGATGCGGCTGCAGATTTCCTGGGCCTTGCCGAGGTCGCGACTATGGCTGCCGATGCTGGCGAGGCCGATCACCGCATTGAGCGGCGTCCGCAGCTCGTGGCTCATGTTGTTGATGAATTCGCTTTTCAGCCGGGACAAGCGCTCGGCAGCCAGCAGCGCCGTTTCCCGCGCCGCCTCGGTGCGCTTGCGCTCGCTGATGTCGGTGACAAAGCCGATGATCCGCGCCGGCTGGGTCAGCTCGCTGTAGTAAGCGGTGACTTCCACCGGCAGCAGGCTGCCATCCTTGCGACGATGGCAGGTTTCAAAGCGGGCAGTCCCCTGCTGGCGGATGCGCCCGGCCATCTGCGCGTAGCGCGCCTGGGGGAATTCCGGTGCCACATCCGGGACAGCCAGCTGCAGTAATTCTTCCTGGGTATAGCCCAGCAGTTCGCAGGCCTGACGGTTGCCATCCAGAATGCGGCCGCTGGCCAGCTCGACCCAGTAAATCCCGATCCCGACCCGGTCCATCGCGAACTGGGTTTCCTGCAGATCGCGGTTGGCCGCTTCCAGCTGACCGGTCCGCGCCTGCACCGCGCTTTCCAGATGCTGGCGGTAGATGCGCAGGGATTCTTCCGCCAGATGCCGGTCGGTCACATCCCGACCACTGGTCCGCCAGCCCAGCCACTCGCCGCTTTCGTCGTAGATCGGCCGCCAGGCCAGCGCCAGCCAGAAACGGTGACCGTCCTTGTGGCGGCAGCGGAACTCGACGTTCTCGCCCTTCTGCCTTTGCTTGGCGCGCTGAATCGCCCGCTCCGCCACCGGCCAATCCTCTTCCAGCACCAGCTTGCGCAGGAATTCCGGCTCGGCCAGGCATTCCTCGACGCTGTAGCCCATCAGGCTGGGGGTCACCTGGTTCAGCCAGCGCAAGCGCCCTTCCGGCCCCCACCAGGCTTCCCAGTTGACCGTGCAATCGGCAATCGCCCGAAAGCGTTGCTCGCTATCCTTCAGCCGGGCCTCGGCCTCCTTGCGCTCGGTGATGTCGGTGGCGATCAATCCGGTGGCAAACAACTGGCCCTGGGCATCGAACAGGGGAAATTTGACCGAGAGGAAGTAGCGCCATTTCCCGTCCACCTCCACCGCTTCCTCCAGCACCAGCCGCCCCGTGCGCGCTTCCCGGTCCGCCTGCTGGAAACCGGCCGCAACCTCCGGCGGGAACAGCTCGCCATCGTGGCGCCCGATAAAGTCTTCCACCGGCCGATGAAAGAGCCGCGGATATTCACCATTCACGAAGAGATAGCGCCCGTCGAGATCCTTGACGCCGATGACGTTGCGGGAATTTTCCGCCAAGCCGCGGAACAGATCGGGGGGCGCAGCGAAGTCGGCATTCATGTTTTTCTCCCCCCAAGCGCCATCCGGCAGCCACATCGCCCAAGCAGCAAGGCGTCACAACAACAGAGGTTAGCGATTGCCACTTCGGGGGTAAACCCCGCGGCAAGCCGGCCCGGAACGCCCATTCCCAATCGGCATTTTTTCTCGCGAATACGCGACCAGGGCCGGACATGGGAGAATGGCGGCCGTTTTTTGACCTGTTTTTCGATGAATTCCTCCCCCGCCGCCGGTTCGCTGGCGAATTCGCTCAGGCATTTGCGCTGGCTGCGGCAACAGATTCCGACCTCGGCGCTGGCCCTGTTGCTGCTGCTGATGTTCGGCTGCAGCCTGACCGACGGCATCGGCATCCTGATGCTGGTCCCGCTGTTGAGCCTGCTGCAGGACGCCACCGCCCCGGCCAGCGGCATCGCGGGTGGCCTGTTCCGGGTGTTCGCCAGGATCGGGCTGCCTCCGGACGCGGGCAGCCTGTTGCTGGTTTTCGTCGGCCTGATGCTGCTGCGGGGCGGGCTGCAACTGCAGCGGGAACTGCAAAGTTCTCAGCAGCAGCAAGAACTGGTGGATCGCCTGCGTCAGCGTTGCTTTGCCGGGCTGCTCCACGCCCGCTGGCGCTGGCTGAGCGGACGCCGTTTGTCCGACTTCAGCAACCTGCTGATCTCCGACATCAACCGGGTGGGCCAGGGGCTCTATTTCGGCTTCGGGCTATTGGCCACGCTGAGCCTGATGCTGGCCTATCTGGCCGTCGCACTCGTGCTTTCTCCCCAACTAACGCTGCTGGCACTGGGCAGCGGCGGCGCACTGCTGCTGGGCATGCGCCGGCAACGCTGGAAGTCGGTGGTCTTTGGCCGCAGTGTCAGTGACGCCAACGCCCGCTTCCACGGTCTAGTAAGCGACAGCCTGCAAGGCCTGCGCATCGCCCGCATTCTCGGCGCCGAACAACGCTATCTGGACGATCTGGCCGGCAGCATGGGCCAGATTCGCAAGCAGCAATACCAATTCATGCAAACCTCCCGACGCAGCCAGATGATCCTGCAAGTGGGCGGCGCGGCCCTGCTGGCTGCCTACCTTTACGCCGGCCTGCGCCTCTGGGCGACGCCCACCGCGGAATTGCTGACGCTGGTGCTGGTATTCAGCCGGCTGCTGCCGCAATTTTCCCAGGCACAACAGCAATACCAGCACTGGCTGCATGCGCTGGCAGCCCTGGACGCCACGCGCCAACTGCTGGCGGACTGCGCAGCCGCAGCCGAGCCGCCCGCCCCCGCCAGCACCCAGACACGAACGCTGCAGGAAGGCATCGAACTGCGGGCGGTGAGCCTCCACTATGCCGAACGGCCACACCCGGCGCTGGACCGGGTCAGCGCCTTCTTCCCGGCCAACACCACGACCGCCATCGTCGGCCACTCCGGCGCCGGCAAAAGCACGCTGGCCGACCTGCTGACCGGGCTGCTGGAGGCGGACAGCGGCGAAATGCGGGTCGATGGTCAGCCGATCCACGGCGAAAGCCGCCGAGCCTGGCAACGCCAGGTCGCCTATGTGCCCCAGGACAATTTCCTGTTCCACGACAGCATCCGCAACAACCTGCTGCTCGCCCGCCCGGATGCCAGCGAAGCCGAATTGCGTCTAGCCCTGGAGCAGGCCGCAGCGGATTTCGTATTCCAGCTGCCCCAGGGACTGGACACCCCGGTTGGCGACCGCGGCCAGCAACTCTCCGGCGGTGAGCGGCAACGTCTGGCGCTCTCCCGCGCCCTGCTCGGCCGCCCGGCGCTGCTGATCCTGGACGAAGCCACCAGTGCGCTGGACCACGCCAGCGAAGCCCATATCCGCCGCTCGCTGGAAAACCTGCACGGGAAGCTGACCCTGATCCTGATCGGCCACCGGATGGCCACTCTCCGCCACGCGGACTTCACCCTTTGCGTCGAAAAAGGGACAATCCGCCCCCTGAACCCCGGAGAAGCGGAAAAACGCAAGGTTTCCGACCCTGAATGAGCCATCACGTAGAACAAGACGAACGGGAATCCCTGCTGCTGGAACTGATCGGCGGCCGAACCGACATCCCCAGTGCAGAACAACTGGGCCGCTTGAGCGAAGCGGATTGGGAGGCGATTGCACGACCAATCCGCCAGCACCGGCTGGAACCGCTGCTGCACTGGCGTCTGACCCAGGACAAACCCGCGCTGGCGCCGCTGGTCCCGGAAAAATTTCGTACTCAATTTGCCGAGGCATTTCGGCGTTCCGCCCTGCGCTCCTTGCTGCTGCAACGGGAGTTGATCCAGATCTGCACGCTGCTGGAACAGGCCGGCATCGACTGCATCGCCCTCAAGGGCGCCTACCTCGCCTATTTCGTCTACCCCCACCCCGCGCTGCGACCGATGCGCGATCTGGATATTCTGGTCAGGCCGGAAGTTGGAATCCAAGCATTCAACTTACTGTTAGAAAAAGGTTACACGCAATCTGAAATCACGCCGGGCGATCCAGAGGCTTATATCCAACTCTCAAAGCACTACCCCATACTGATTGGCCCCAGTGGGATCAGCATTGAAATCCACACTCGAATTTCAGAAAACAGATTTTTCATGATTGGCGACAAAGACCTGGCGCTTGATGAACAGGTATGGAAAAGAAGCCAAACAAAAAAAATTGGAAGCACTCCTGTACGCTTCCTAAGCAACGAAGATTTGCTATTCCACCTCAGCGTTCATGGCATCGTTAATCACAAAATGTCTTGCGGACCTTTATTTCTTAGCGACATTCATTACCTGCTGGACGCCACTTCTCTTGACTTTAACTACTTAATACCCCAAGCGCAGAAAAGGTTGCAAAACAGAGTCATTACACTAACCTTGCAACTGCATAAATATTACAATGACAAAAACGCTGGGCCTTACGAAAAAAACAATCAATCAAACATTCCATCATCGAAAATCGAAAACATCGCCGGATTGATGCTCGCAGATTTAGATTATCGTGGAGCACACCTCCATGACACGCACAACTCGGGAAACCTTATAACCAAAGGCAAGGCAATCATCGAAAGAATATTTCCTTCCCCTTTATTGATTAGATCAAAATTTCCATCCTCCCCTGGATTGCCAAGCCTAATTCTGGCGTATCAAAAACATTGGCTTCGCACATTTGGAACACTAATGCCAAATTACCTATCCAGCAAATTTAATTTAAAAACGCGGGAAAATATCAAAGTTGCTCGCTGGATGGAAAACTGGCTCAATACAGAAAACATCACACAACAGAGAAACAATTCACAGCCAATAAATAAATAGATCACTTCGCCATATATACCTATAAAAGTGCCAACCCATTATGAACTTTAAAAACCCCCATAGAAACTGACGTCTCTGGCAGCAAGCCAATAATATCGATATTTCTCTTCTCGATTATATTCAAAATTACCCTCTTGCCCATTTAGAACAAGTTAATGTACTCCGCCTACAACCTGAAAATTGCTAGTGATTTGCCATTGCCGGAACTGAGTTTGCTGCCTGAGGCCGACGCCCAGTCGCCTGATGTCACCATCAGCCTTGGTGCAGTGCAGCCCGAAGGCTTGCCGGATGGTCAACAGTTGGGGCCGTTTTTATGGACATCCCCCTCCCAACTCTGGCTGCAAGTGCCGCATGTGGCGCGCTTTCTGGTTAGCCATGGCACTGAAATACGGGTGGACCCTGAACCTGGTATAGACGAAGACAGCTTGCGTGTTTTCCTGTTGGGCTCCGCCTTCGGTGCCTTGTTGTTCCAGTTGGGGTATCTGGTTTTGCACGGTAACGCCATTCGTATTGGCGACCAGTGCATGATCTGCGTCGGGCCTTCCGGTGCGGGTAAGTCTACCCTGGCCGCTGGCTTCATGCAGCGGGGCCATACCATCCTGGCTGATGATGTGGTTCCCGTGGATGCACTATGCCAGGC
>JBEBBF010000054.1:0-3892 GCA_041158545.1 Pseudomonadota bacterium
CCAAGGTGAATGTGCTGAATCAGCACGAGCAGACGGCGCTGGATCTGGCCCGCAAGGGCAACCACAGCGACATCGCAGCGATGCTGGAAAAAGCTGGCGCCCGGACCGCGGCGGAGCTGGCCACCGAGCCCAAGCCGGCTGCGGCCGCAGAACAGGCACTGCCACAGCCGGAAGCCCGCTGAACTTCAGGTCAGCTTGCCTCAGGCGCTATTTCATGGCCTGAAACGACAACGGCGGCAGGGTGAGCACCCGGCCGCCGTTTTGCATTTCTGGTACCGCCGCAGTGTCGGCGCTCAGTGGCTGTGATCGTCCAGGTGGCAGACGGCGTCGTATTCCCGCTGGTTGATTTCGTGCTGGCGCTTGACCAGGTACATCGCACCGCTGACGAACACGCCGAACAGCGTGACGATGGTGTAGATCGACATGTCCATCCGGATCATCTGGTAATAGAGGCCGGTCATGATCAGGATGGACAGGTTTTCGTTGAAGTTCTGCACCGCAATCGAATGCCCGGCGCCCATCAGGATGTGGCCGCGATGCTGCAGCAGGGCGTTCATCGGCACGACGAAGAAACCGGACAGGCCACCGACCAGGATCAGCAAGGGCACCGCCAGCCACATTTCGTGGACGAAGTTCATCACCAGCACGATGATCCCCATGGCGATGCCGAGGGGAATCACCTTGACCGAGCTGCGCAGCGTGATCATCTTGGCCGCCACCGCGGCACCCAGCGCCACGCCAACGGCGACCACGCCCTGCAGCATCGAGGATTTCGAGAGGTCCAGGTGCAGCGCGGCTTCCGCCCATTTGATCACGATGAACTGCAGTGTCGCGCCAGCGCCCCAGAACAGCGTGGTGACGGCCAGGGAAATCTGCCCCAGCTTGTCGCGCCACAACAGCGCCAAGCAGTGGTTGAACTCGTGCAGCAGGTACAGCGGGTTTTTCTTCAGCGCCTTGTGGTCGACGCCGGTGTCGGGAACGTAGAGGTTGAAGGCAGCGGCGATCAGGTAGAGCAGGGCGACCACGCTCAGCGCCATTTCGCCGGGGGTGTCGACGCCGGTTTCCAGCAGCGGGAAATCGAAGGCCAGCAGGGAATGGGCGATGTCCGGGCGGATCAGCAGGCCACCGATCACGACACCGAGGATGATGGCGCCGACGGTCAGGCCCTCGATCCAGCCATTGGCGACAACCAGCATCCGGTGCGGCAGGTATTCGGTCAGGATGCCGTACTTGGCGGGGGAGTAGGCGGCGGCGCCGAGGCCGACCACCGCGTAGGCCAGCAGCGGATGGACATGGAAGAACATCAGGCTGCAGCCGACGACCTTGATGCCATTGCTGATCAGCATCACCCGGCCCTTGGCCATCGAGTCGGCAAAGGCGCCGACAAAGGCGGCCAGTACCACATAGGACACCGTGAAGAAGGTCTTCAGCAGCGGTTCGTATTCACTCGGGGCCTGCATCTCGCGCAAGGCGGCGATGGCGGCGATCAGCAGGGCATTGTCGGCGAGCGCGGAGAAGAACTGCGCTGCCATGATGATGTAGAAGCCGAAAGGCACGATGTCGGGTCGGGTTCTGGAAATGGGTTTGGGTTATACCATGGAAAATTGAAACTTGTGCCATGGTGCCGCGTCGGTGCGGGAGTTGTGATTCAATACCGGCCTGTTGGGAAATCCGCCGGGAAATTTCGGCGTTTTCGGAGGGGAAATGGCGGATCGCCGCTTGCAGGTTTTTCATGCCGTTGCAACACATCTGAGCTTCACCCGGGCAGCCGAAGCCCTGTTCATGACCCAGCCGGCGGTGACTTTCCAGATACGCCAGCTGGAGGACGAATGTCAGACCCGTCTGTTCGAGCGGCGCCATGGCGGTGTCAGTCTGACCGGGGCGGGGCAACTGGTCCTCGACTACGCCCGCCGCATCCTGGCGCTGCAGACGGAAATGGATACCCGGCTGGCGGAGCTGACCGATGCGATGCGCGGCAGCCTGCAGATCGGGGCGACCCAGGCCCTCGCCGGGAGCAGCGTGCCGGTGCTGCTGGCCGACTTCAACGCCCGCCATCCCCAGGTGCAGACCCGGCTGATCGTCGGCAATTCGGAACAGCTGGAAAGCCGGGTCCGCGACGGCAGCCTCGATCTGGCGCTGCTGGAAGGGGCGCCGACCCAGCCCGGCGTGGATGCGCTGCCGCTGGGCGAAGACCCGCTATACCTGATTTGCAGCCCGGATCATCCCCTGGCCGGGCAAAAGGCGGTCACGGCCAAACAATTGCGGGAGTACGAATTCATCGCCCGCGAGCCGGGCTCCGCCACCCGGCAACAGATGAACGCGTTTTTCGCCGCCGCCGGGGTGGCCGCCGAGGCGCTGAAGGTGGTGATGGAAGTCGGCAGCCTCGCCACGCTGCTGGCCCTGGTGCAGAGCGGGCTGGGTTGCGCGATTGTGCCGCGGCCGGCCTTGCCGGATGGGGCGGAGCGCCGGGGGCTGGTGGCGCTGCCGCTGAAGCCGGCCCGCTTGCGGCCGGTGAGTCTGGTGCTGCCGCAGACCCGTTTCCGCTCCCGCCTGATCCAGACCTTTATTGAATTCAGCCAACAGAAGTTACGGGAATTGAAAGAAAGATGACGCTTGCCCGCCCGATCCGGGTACGGATCACCCGCGCCAGACTGCTGCATAACCACGCCATCGCCCGCCAGCACGCCGCGGGCGGCAAACTCTGGTCGGTGATCAAGGCCAATGCCTATGGTCATGGCGAATTCCGGGTTGCCCGGACGCTGGACCCGGTGACCGACGGCCTGGCGCTGCTGGAAACCGAAACCGCGCTGAAGCTGCGGGAACACGGGGTGACCCGGCCGATGCTGCTGCTGGAAGGCTTGTTCGAGCGGCGGGAAGTGGCGCTGCTGGGGCCGCAGCAGCTGACGCCGGTGGTGCATCACCGGGAGCAGCTGGAATGGCTGCTGGAAGGTCGCCGCCACGGACTGGTCAGCGACCGCCAGGAGATTTACATCAAGGTGAACACCGGGATGAACCGGCTGGGTTTTCGCCCGGAGGCCTTGCCGGAAGTGCGGCAGGCGCTGGCGGCTGCGGGTTTGCAGCGGCTGGTGCTGATGAGCCACTTTGCCGACGCGGACGGCCCCGGCGGGGTGGCCGCGCAGCAGGCGGTGTTCCACCGCTGCCTGGCCGACTGGCCCTTGCCCTGTTCCCTGGCCAACTCCGCGGCGCTGCTGGGGCATCCGCAGGCGCTGGGCGACTGGGTCCGGCCGGGGATCATGCTCTATGGCGCCAGCCCCTTTGCCGACCGCAGCGCCGCCGCGCTGGGCTTGCAGCCGGTCATGGCGCTGGATAGCCGGATCATTGCGGTCCAGGATTTGCAGCCCGGGGAGCGGGTGGGCTATGGCGGCTTGTTCGTCGCCGAGCGGCCGCTGCGGGTCGGCATCGTGGCCTGTGGCTACGCCGACGGCTACCCCCGTCATGCGCCGAGCGGCACGCCGCTGGCCGTTGCCGGGCAGCGCACGCGGACGCTGGGCCGGGTTTCGATGGACATGCTGGCCTGCGACCTCAGCGCCATTCCCCAGGCGGGCATCGGCAGCCCGGTGACGCTATGGGGCGACGGCGAGGGCGGGATGGTTCCCGCCGATGAAGTCGCCGCTGCGGCCGGCACCATCGCTTACGAACTCTTCTGCGCCGTCGCCCCGCGGGTGCCGGTGGTGGAGTTGTGATGCGGGTGTTCACCTACGCGGGTGAATCTGTTCATTAATCTTGTCAGGAATGGTTTGATTGCCAATAATTTATTGTGAATCAAATGGATAATCTAACCATGGACCAGCTCTTGGAGTTTGTCGCTGGCTACCCCCAGGGCATTGCTGCGGGGGAAATCGAACGCCACTTCCCGTTGAGCCGGACGACC
>JBEBBF010000055.1:0-2606 GCA_041158545.1 Pseudomonadota bacterium
AGCCGGGAAGAGGCGGACGCCGAGCAGGCCTTTGTTCGCCGCAAACTCGCGGAAATCGACGCCCCGCATTGGCGGGAATTCTTATTGCAATGGTAAAGGAGCAATCTTGACAATTCTGGTAACCGGCGGGGCCGGCTTTATCGGCAGCAATTTCGTCCTGGACTGGCTCGCCGGGCAGGACGAGCCTGTCATCAACCTCGACAAGCTGACCTACGCCGGCAATCTGGCCAACCTCGCCAGCCTGCAGGGCGATGCCCAGCACTGCTTTGTGCGCGGCGACATCGGCGATTTCACGCTGGTCAGCCAGTTGCTGCAGCAGCATCAGCCGCGGGCCGTGCTCAATTTCGCTGCCGAATCCCATGTCGATCGCTCGATCCACGGACCGGGCACCTTCATCCAGACCAATATCGTCGGCACCTTCCAGTTGCTGGAAGCGGTGCGGGCTTACTGGGCTGGGCTGGGCGAGGCGGAGCGGGCAGCGTTCCGCCTGCTGCACGTTTCGACCGACGAGGTCTATGGCAGCCTGCAACCTGTCGATCCGCCGTTCAGCGAGCAGAACCGCTACGAGCCAAACAGCCCATATTCCGCATCGAAGGCCGCGTCCGACCATCTGGTCCGGGCCTACCACCACACCTACGGCCTGCCGGTGCTGACGACCAATTGCTCCAACAATTACGGGCCTTACCATTTCCCGGAAAAGCTGATTCCCCTGTGCATCCACAACGCGCTGGCCGGCAAGCCCCTGCCGATTTACGGCGATGGTCAGCAGGTGCGGGACTGGCTCTACGTCAAGGACCATTGCAGCGCGATCCGTCGGGTGCTGGCCGCGGGCCGGGTCGGGGAAACCTACAACATCGGTGGCCGCAACGAGATGGCCAACCTCAGCGTCGTCGAGTTGCTGTGCGACATGCTCGACCAGTTGCAGCCCAGGGCTGACGGCGGCAGCTACCGCCAGCAGATCACCTTCGTCCCCGACCGGCCGGGCCACGACCGCCGCTACGCCATCGACGCCGACAAGATCGCCGCCGAACTGGGCTGGCTGCCGGCGGAAACCTTCGCCAGCGGCATCCGCAAGACGGTGCGCTGGTATCTGGACAACGCCGGCTGGGTCAGCGATGTCACCAGCGGCGCCTACCGGCAATGGGTCGAGCAGCAGTATGGCGGCTGAAATCCTGTTGCTGGGCAAGGACGGCCAGGCTGGCTGGGAACTGCAACGCAGCCTGCTGCCCCTGGGGCCGCTGACGGCCCTGGGCCGCCGGGACCTCGACCTCACGGACCGAGCGGCGCTGGAACAAGGGCTGCAGGCGCTGGCGCCGCGGATCATCGTCAATGCCGCCGCCTATACCGCGGTGGACAAGGCAGAGCAGGACGTCGAGCTGGCGATGGCGGTGAATGCCACGGTGCCGGCAATCCTCGCCGACTACTGCCACCGCAGTGGTGCGCTGCTGGTGCATTACTCCACCGATTACGTTTTCGACGGGGCGAAAGAGGCACCCTATCGCGAGGACGATGCCACCGGGCCGCTATCGGTCTATGGCGCGTCCAAGCTCGCCGGCGAGCAGGCGATCATTGCCAGTGGCGCCGCTGCCCTGCTGTTGCGGGTCAGCTGGGTGTTCGGCGAGCAGGGCAACAATTTCGTCAAGACCATCCTGCGGCTGGCTGCGGAGCGGGATGGGCTGCGGGTGGTTGCCGATCAGTTCGGCGCCCCGACGCCGGCCGCCTTCATCGCCGATGCCACGGCGCTGTTGCTGGCGGCGTTGCGGCAGCGGCCGCTGCCGGCGGGGATGGCGACCTACCATCTTTCGACACGGAATCCGGTGTCCTGGCATGGCTTTGCCCAGGCCATCGTCGCCATGGCCGCGGAGATACCCGGCTTCGCGCTGAAGCTCGGCCCGGAACAGATCGCGGCGATCACGACGGCGGACTACCCGCTGCCTGCCCGCCGCCCGGCCAATTCCCGGCTGGACACCGGGCGGATCGAACAGGATTTCGGGCTGCACATTCCCGACTGGCAGCCCTATCTGCAGCGTTTGCTGCAACAACTGGCCATCCGGCAAGGAGGCAGGACATGAGCGCAAACCTCACCCGCAAGGGGATCATTCTGGCCGGTGGCTCCGGCACCCGGCTTTATCCGGCAACCCTCTCGGTATCGAAGCAGCTGCTGCCGATCTACGACAAGCCGATGATCTATTACCCGCTGACCACGCTGATGCTGGCGGGAATCCGCGACATCCTGATCATCTCCACGCCCCAGGACACCCCGCGCGTCAGCCAGCTGCTGGGGGATGGCAGCCAGTGGGGCCTGAACCTCGGTTACGCGGTCCAGCCCAGCCCGGACGGGCTGGCCCAGGCCTTCATCCTTGGCGAGTCCTTCATCGGCAATGCGCCATCCTCGCTGATCCTGGGGGACAACATCTTTTATGGCCACCGTTTTGGCAACGTGCTGCAGAAGGCAACGGCGCAGCAGGACGGCGCGACGATCTTCGCCTACGCGGTGCATGACCCGGAACGCTACGGGGTCGTCGAGTTCGACGGCAACGGCAAGGCGATGTCCATCGAGGAAAAGCCGGCGCAGCCAAAGTCCCGCTATGCGGTGACCGGCCTGT
>JBEBBF010000056.1:0-2851 GCA_041158545.1 Pseudomonadota bacterium
GGGCGTAAGTCGCCGTGACCGTCGCGGCATCAGCAACGGCGAAAGCCACTTCGCTGCCGCCCGCTGGCGCAATGACCGCCGGATTCACCGTCGCCCGGTCCCACAGCCCCAGCTGCACGCCGCTTTCCAGCGGGAACAGCGCGAAATGCGGTGAGGCTTCCGCTGGCGCAGTACCCAGCAGCGCTTGATAAAACGCGGCGCTGGCAACGGCATCGCGGACGTAGAGGATGAAGAAATTGGGGTGGGGCATGGCGGTCTCCGCAGGTCAGGCCGGCGCCGGATGGCGACGGACAGCGGCAGTGTGCCCGCCCTCCCTGTCAGTTTTTGTCAGCAGCCGGCGTGCCCAGCGGGATGCCTTCCTGCTGCCGCCAGGCCGCCAGCAGCACCTGTCGCGGCCGGGGGTAACGCTCGGGCAGCGGGGTCAGGTCGAGAATCCGGTCGGTGCGGAAATGGCGGAAGTCGTCCCGGTTTTCGCACCAGGCGGCCAGCAGGTGACAGTCGGTGAAAAACCCCAGCGCGAAAGGCCAGACGATGCGTTCGCTGTCCTGGCCGGAAAGGTCGCGGTAGTGCAGGCGGAGTTTGCGTTCGCCGCGGATCGCCTGCCGCAATTGCGCCAGCAGCGCCCCGCCCGGCGGCCCGGCGCTGCCGACCAGCAAGGGCGCCTGCTCCGCTTCGGCGCGCCGGGGCGGCGGCATCACCGCGAGGATGCGTGCCAGCGCCTGTTCGGCGGCCGCGCCCAGCCGCTCGTCGCCGCGGGCGGCGACCCAGCGGGCGCCCAGCACCAGCGCCTCGATTTCCTCGGGGCTGAACATCAGCGGCGGCAAGGTGAAACCGGGACGCAGCAGATAGCCCTGCCCGGCCTCGCCACTGATTTCGGCGCCCTGGGCCTGCAGCGTCGCGATGTCCCGGTACAGCGTGCGCAGGCTGATGCCCAGCTCGGCGGCCAGCAACTGGCCGGCGACCGGATAACGGTGCCGGCGCAGGGTTTCAAGCAATTGCAGCAGGCGGGCAGCGCGGGACACGGGCTTGGCTTTCGGGAGCAGCGGAGCGGGACGAACCCGGAGCGGGCGCAATGCGCGCCGCGCCGTTTCAGGTCAGCCGCAGCGTCAGGTCGTTTTCGTAGTCGGCCAGGAACTGTTCCTGTTCCTGGGACTGGATGAAGCCGGGTTCGATCAGGCGCAGCCGGCGGATGGCTTCGATGGCGGTGAAGCCGCCGTCGCGGATCATCCAGGCGGCGAGGATGGTGCCGGTGCGGCCGAGGCCGGCCTTGCAATGCACCGCCAGCACTTCGCCCTGGCTGAGCAGGCGCTCCATCCGCACCAGCAGCATGTGGGTCTGGGCGTTGGACGGGGCTTCCCGGTCAAAGATCGGCAGATGCAGGTTCTTCAGCCCGAAGCGGCGCAGCGCGCCCTGGTCGAGGTTGGTTTCGGTCAGCGTGATCAGGTAGGTGATGCCCATCCGCTGCAGCACCGCCAGATCGTAATCGATGGCATTGACCACGCCCGGCGCCGAACAGCCAGCCATCTTGCCGGGGATGATCCAGTGGAAACCGCGGGGGGCGCTGTGGTCCTTCAGGATGGTGTCGCCGACCATCGCCGCCAGCTCGACGCCCTGGCCACCGGGCAGGGGCAGCGCCACCGGCCGGCGCAGGGTTTCCGCGCTTGCCACCGCCGGCCTGGGTGCGACCGGCTCCGCCTTGGGCGCGGCGACCGGAGCGGGCGTCGCGGCGGCAACGGGCGCAGGCGTCGCTGCCGGCTTCACGGCCGGCGCGCTGGACACGGCAGGCGAGCCAGTAACGGCGGGCTTGCTGGAAACCTCGGTGGAAACTGCGGCGGCAACTGCAGTGGAAGAGGCTGCGGAAGCGGCGGCAGGCGCCGGGGCTGCTACCGGTGCCGTCCTGGCCACAGCGCCCGCCGGGGCGAAATTTTCGACCACGCTCCGGGCGGCGTCGGACAGGCCCAGCAGCGGCCAGCGGCTGTCGCCATCGAGATCCTCGGCGCGGGCGTCCGGGGCCGGCAGCGCCAGGCTGCCGCTGCGGATGAACTGGCTGACCCACTCGTTGGCCGGGTTCTGGAAGAAGTCGTTGCTGCTCTGGTGGGCGACGATGCGGCCGCCACCGAGCAGGATGACCCGGTCGGCGAGCCGCCGTGCCTGGATTTGATTGTGCAGCGTGACCCACAGCCGGCGGGTGCCGGACTGGCTGCGCAGCCAGTCGATCAGCCACAGGGCGTCCCGTTCTTCGAGGTCGAAGGTGGGTTCGTCGATCATCAGCAGCGGCGCGCCCAACTGCATCTGCGCCAGGATCAGCACCGCCCGCCGCAGATGCGGCGGCTGGTCGAGCAGCGGCGCCTGGGCCTGGGGGATGCAGGCCGCCAGCCCGCCCGCTTCCAGCCAGGCCAGCCCCCGCTCCCGCCAATCGGCGGGACTGCCACCCTGGCTGCCGCTGTCGCGCAGCGGCTTGAGCAGCGCATCAAGCAGCCGGACTTCCGGCGAGCGGACATGCTGGGAGACCAGCGGCGGCCGGGTTTCGGCGAGCGGCGCGCCGGCGTAGTGGATTTCCCCCCAGCTGCGGTGCAGCGGGTGGCCGATGTAGCGGCCGGCCAGGGTGTTTTTCAGCGAGGACTTGCCGGCCTTGACCGGACCCATCAGCACGTCGATGCCCTGGGCGGGCAGCGTCAGGTCCAGCCGGTCGAGCACGACCCGCCGGCCATAGGAAACGCCGAAGTCTTTCAGTACCAGCAGAGGCGTTTCCACGTCGCTTCCTTTCTTAAACAGCGGATTCGATGACGGGCAGCGCCACGCGGGACTTGGTCAGCACCATGCCCAGATTGGCGGTCTTGCGGCAGACGAA